>CAMEMX010000056.1 GCA_945927915.1 uncultured Clostridia bacterium | reverse complement strand
GTCTCACAGCCCCCTCCCCGAGGGGGCTGTTTCTATGTGTCTCAAATGTAGCCCAAAGGCCCCCTCTACTAAGAGGGGGCCTTTGGATAACGATGATTTGTCTGCTCACAGCGTCAAAAACTTCGTCACGATCAGCTCTACACACTCCGGAATGGAAAACCGGCTCGTGTCAAGACAGAGGTCGTGGAACTGCGGTGCGCCCCAGACCTGTCCGGTGTACGATTCATAGTATTTCTTCCGCTGCTTATCTATCTTCCGCACGAGCTGCACCGCCTGATTGTGCGACAGCCGCTCCTGCTCCATCTTCCGCGCCACGCGGTGCTCCTCCGGCGCGGAGATGAACACACGCAGCAGCCGCACGTCCTGCTCCCGCAGAACGAAATCGGCGCAGCGGCCCACAAAGACGCATTCCTCGCGCTTCGCCAGCCGGCGGATCTCGTGGCTTTGCAGCGCAAACAGCACCTCAGACGTCGGCCGTCCGCGCAGCACGTGATAATTCCCCTCGTGGACGGTCTGGAACAGGTAGGGGTTCGTCGCCTTCTCGTCCGCTGCGCTCATCGCCTTCTCCGACAGCTCGCCGTATTCGCACGCGAGGCGGATCAGCTCGCGCTCATACACCTTGATCCCAAGCTGATTGGCGGTCTTGACGGCGATCTCGTGCCCGCCGCTGCCGAACTGCCGCCCAATGCAGATGATCCGGTTTGCCATGATGATATTCCTTCTCTCTTTCTGATTCTGATTGATTACTGCAATGCGCTGAGGACTTGCTGCGTGACTGCGAACTCGCGTCCCGCCGGGGTAATGACGGCGCGGAATGAAACGTCCGTGTCCGTCAGCAGGAGGCGGAGCGCCCCGCCGCACGAGATCGTGATGCTGGACAAATCGTTCCCGCTCAGCACGATCTCGAGGTTTCCTTCGGTGAAATCAATGTCCAGAGATTCGATGTCCGGCGCGATCGCGTTCGCAGCGGCGGCCATGCCGTCCGCGTCCAGCGCGATGGTATAGACCTCCTGCCCGCCGGGCTTTTCGGTGTGGCTGGCCGTGGCCGAAAAGAGGAGCTGCGCCGCTGCGTCGAGCAGATTCGCGGACTTTGCCCACGAATTTGTCCCGAGATCGACCGCGTTTCCAGAGGAATCAAGAATCTTTCCATCTGAAACATACAGTGTGACCGGACCCTTCTGGATGCCAGTGACGGTCATGCCGTCAATGCGCTGCTGCCCCAGGCCCAGCGTGGTGTCGAGGACGACGGGGCCGCAGTCCGCCTTGAGGCGGAGATCTGCCGAGACGGCGTCCCCGCCAAATGTGGCCTGCCAGGCGCGGAGCAGCCGGAAAAAGTCGTCAGTCAGGGTGATGTTTGCGGTGTTTTCCCCGGATTGCATGGCGGACAGTACCGCCTCCGGGATCTCCGCGTCCTCCGCCGTGCCGTGCCGGGGCGTGAGCGTCAGACTGAGGGCAGTGTTTGCCTCGTCGGAGAGCGCGATCTCAAAGACGAGGCGTTCCAGCGTCCCGTCCTGCTCGGCCAGCGACATGGAGACTTCCCGCAACGCGCCCGCTTCGTCCGCCATGGACGGAAGTAAAATTGCCGCGAGCTTCTGCGCATCTTCGCCGGAAATTGCGGCGGAATAGACGGTTTCGTCCCCGTTCTTTGACGTTTCCAGTTCAGCCGATCCGTACAGGGAAACGGACATATCGAGCAGTGCCCCATAGTCGATCAGTCCGTTCGCGCCAAGAGCGCAGGCGCTGCCGTCCGCGAGATAGAGCGTGTCGTTCGCCAGATACAGCGACAGGCCGTCGCGCGTGAGGCGTGTGATGGACTGGCCGTCCGCGCTGGTGTGCAGAATGTCGACGCTCGTCTCCGAGGTGTCGCCGTTCGTGGTCAGCGCGGCGTCCGCCTGCATCACGAGTACATCCTGATTTGCGTAGTTTTTCAGCAGTTCATAGGCGTTCAGCCCGGTTTTGAGCTTCGAAGATCCGAAGAACGAGACCGCGGCCAGGATTGCCGCAATGACGATCACGGCGATGGGGATGATCCACCAGCGGAAGCGACGGTTCGGCTTGGCCGCCGTTCCGGCGGCCTCAGCTTTTGGGTGGGCTTCCTCCGTGCTGCGCGCCTCGGGAGCGCTTGAATCGTCATGGAAATTGGAGGAATTTTCCGGGACCTGCTGTGCCTTCAGTGCGGCAAGCTCGGCCTCCAGCTCGGCCAGCTTTTCCTCCGCCGATTTGGCGCGAGCCAGCAGCTCCGCGTTTTGGTCAGCGGGTACGGCAGCGGGCGGCTGCGGGTCGCTGCCGGCAGCGACAGCGGATACGCCAGCGGGGACGAGCGGGGCGTTCTGCGGCGCGCTTTGCGCCGCGCGTTTCTGCTTCGATTTGCGCACAGCCTTCCGAATGAAGTGGATCATCAGGAAAATAATCAGCGCGAGCAGCAGAGGAATCGCCGCCCAGATCCACCAGACCGGCATCGTCGACACGGCGGCGATGCGTGCGCTGGCAGCCGGGATGGAGAAGACGGCATAGCTGCCGACGGTTTCAAACGGAACGGACTGCCAGACGCCGCCCTGCTCCACATAGATGCGCAGACGGCTCGTCTTGCCCTCAGGAGCGAGATAGCGGATGCGGTGCGGCGCGGGCGTCTCGCTCGAGACGGTGATGCTCCACTGCTCGATGAGATCCCAGTTGGCGGTCATCGGCGGGAGCTTCCCGGCCTCAACGCTCTCAAAATACGCCTGGATGCGGTTGGCTGCGTTCCCAGTGCGGACGTGGAAGACCGACGGGGTGAGCGCCTCGGAAGACGCGCTGATGGAATCGCCCTCGCGATAGCTGCCCTCCGCAAGGAGCACCGCGCGGCCATCCTCGCGCACGGCGTCGGAAGCGAGTCCTGGGACGTAGGACGTGTAGACAGCGGTGACAGTAGTGTCGAAATGAAGGTCGTTCAGTTCCGTGCGATCCCACGCGGCGTAGGAGCCGTCCTGCTCCGGAATGGCGGGGAAGACGGACTCGTCAAACGAATCGCCATACGAGAAGCGGAGCTGCTTGAGCGTCTTGCCGCTTGCTACGAATTTCAGCGTGAACGTGCGCATGTCCTCGGGGAGGACGTCCTCCTCCAGAAGTGTCTGGAAATCGACCGGCTCGGCGCTGCCTGCGATGCTCTGGTGATCCAAACCTGCGAGCGCGGCGGAGACGAAGCGGTTGCCGGTGAACGTGCCGTCCGGTGCGCCGGAGATGGCGCCCGAATACTGCCCGCAGCCGGTGATATCCACAAGGCTGACGCAGGCGGCCACGGTGCTGCCCGAACCGTCGAGCGCTTCGGCCACGCCGGAGCCGGTGATGCCGCCGACATGGCTCTTGCCGGAGAGCGTACACTTGGCATAGCTTTCGCGGACGCTTGCGCCGGTCAGGCCGGTCACGCCGCCGACGTAGGAGCCGGACGTGCTCTCCACGGGGCCGTAGTTTTCACAGGCTGTGATGAGGCCGAGATCCATCCGGCCGCAGATGCCGCCCACGTAAGACCGCTTGCCGGTGATCGCGCCGGTGTTGACGCAGTGCTGGAGCACCGCACGGTAGGTGTACTGGCGCTTATAGCTGCCGTTGAGATCGGACGAGACGTCGTCCTCGGGGTCGAGCGCGTACTCGAGCGCCATCGAACCGGCCACGCCGCCGGTGTTGATGTCGCCGGAGACGGCGGCCTCGTTCCGGCAGGCGGAGAGCTTGCCGAGCGTGATCTGGTCGACGTCGACTGCGGATGCGTCGGTGACGGTATTTTTCACGCCGGACTCCGCGTCGTTGACGGCGTCGAACAGCGTCGTGGAGATTTCATGGAACTTTTTGTTGATGGCCTTGATGTCGTTCGAGACGGTGCCGACCGTGCCGGTGACGGCGTCGTTCAGAAGGTTGATCTGGCTCGAAACGCCGTTGACGGCGGAGGTGAAGCCGCCGAGATCGGGCGCGGCGACAAGCCCCGCCGCGGCGTCTGCCCGGCCCGCGGCATCCAGGCCGCCGGAGGCCGTGCCGGAATGATCGACGTCGAGCTTGCCGGGATCGATGGTCACGGAGCCGGAGCCGGTCGTGATGTCGACGGTGACGCCGCCGTCATCCTTCGGCGTGACGTCGATGCTTCCGCCCTCGCCGGGCGTGACGGAGGCCGTGGTGTCGCCGGGCGTGGCGGTGGTGGTGGAGTTGGAGGACGCGCCGCCGGTGACATTGCCGGAGCCGGTGACGTTTGCCTTGCCGTCGACATTGACGCGGATGCTGCCCGCCTCTTCGACAGCGGTGTCGACATAGCCGGAGAGCGTGTTCAGCCGGGAGGCGACGCCGCCCGCGCTGCCCTCCGCGTCGGATGCGGCCTTGTCGACGAGGTCGCTCAGCTCGTTCAGCTGGGTCTGGAGCTTTTTCGTGGTCTTGTCATTGAGCTGCATCTCGATGTACGGCTCGACCTGACCGGCCACGCCGCCGACGTCCTTGCGGCCATTGACCGCGCCGGTGTTGACGCAGTCGACAAGCTGGCCGCACGTGCGGCCCACGATGCCGCCGGTGTTATAGCCGATGTGCGGATAACCGATGGTGGCGGTATTGCGTGCGGCGGAGATCGTCCCCGCGTTGTAGCCCGCGACGCCGCCGGTGTCGGTGGCGATGTTGGCGGTGGACAGCTCGGAGAGCTTCGTGAGGTCGAGCGAGAAGGTGAGGTCGAGATCGGAGAGGTCAATGCCCGGATCGACGCTCTCGATGTTGACGTAGGCCGCGTTTTCGCAGTCCTCGATCACGCCAAGGTTGCAGCCCACGAGTCCGCCGGTGCGGTTCTCACCGTCGACGGTGCCGCCCGTGCGGCAGCCGCGGAGCACGCCGCTGGCCTTGTTTTCGCCGACGAGGCCGCCGGTGGCCCAGCCGCCGGAGACCGTGCCGGTGAAGGAGCAGTTTTCGATTGTGCCATAGTTCTCGCCGACGAGACCGCCGGTTGAGACGGGGTCGCCCGCCGGGGCGACGCTGCCCTCGATGTGCAGATTTTCCACGCGGCCCGTGGGCTGGAGCGTGCAGATCAGGCCCGCCGGGGAGAGCGCGTCCGTGATGGCAAGGCCGCGGATCGTGTGGCCCTGACCGTCGAACGTGCCGCCGAACGCGGCGATGGGGGAGAAGGTCAGTCCTGTGAGGTCGAGATCGGCCTCAAGCACGACGTGTTTCTCCCACGACCAGGCGTCGAGCGTGCAGCTCGCCGCGAGGGCGATCAAATCGTCCTCGGTGGAAATGGAGATGATCTCCATCTCGGTCTCTTCAGCCTTCGGGGCGGTGGCTTCTGTGGTTTCGGCGGCTTCGGTGTCCGCTGCTTCGTCCTCCGCCGCGCCGAGGACGGGCAGGATCGTAAAGCTCACGAGCGTGAGCGCCGCGAGCAGCGCCGCAAGCAGGCGGCGGAGCGGGTTATTTTGTTTCATCATCGTCCGCCTCCTCATCATTTGCTGAACCGGATACCAGATTGAGATCGATGTCGCCCTCGACGACGGCGTGTACCGCGCCGCGGATCGTGCCGTTGATGCGGCCGGACACCATGCCGTTGACATAGGTGCGGCCATTGGCGGTTTTATGTCCGCCGACCGCGACGGACGGCACGGAGAAGGACGTCTTGTCGACGATGCCGCTGCCGATGAGCAGGATCTGCGGCAGGACGAACATGACGAGGAACATCGAGATGACTGTGCCGCGCCCGAGGCTCTCGCCGATGCCGGCGATGACCGGCTCGGACGTCATGCTGCCGATCAAAAAGCCGCAGACGGAGAGGATGGAGCCGGAGGTCAGGATCGTCGGGAAGGCAAAGTTCAGCGTCTCGACGATGGCGTCGCGGTGGTGCATCTTGCCCTTCAGCTCCTGATAGCGCGTGGCGATGACGATGGCATAGTCGATGTTCGCGCCCATCTGGATGGAGCTGACGATCAGATAGCCGAGGAAGAACAGGTATTTGCCCGTGATCGTCGGGATGGAGAAGTTGATCCAGATACTGCCCTGAATGACGAGGATCAGCAGCAGCGGCATGCCCGCGGATTTGAACGTGAACAGCAGGACGACGAGCACGATGAGCACCGAGACGATGCTGACAACCGTGTTGTCGACGGCGAAGGACTTTTCAAAGTCGTATTCGTTCGTGCTGTTGCCCGCGATGTAGACCGGGCCGTCGGGATAGTATTTCTCGGCGATCTCATGCATGAGGTCGGTGAACTGATACGTCTCGTCGCCGCTGACGGGCAGGTTCAGATAGACGAGCATCCGGCTGAAGTCCTCACTCTGGAGCTGGTTCTTCGCGCTGGTCATCTGCACCTTCGCGTCGTTCAGCATCGCGGTCTGCTCGTCCGAGAGCGTGACGAGTCCTGAGTCGATCTGATCGCAGGCGTAGAGCAGAATGTCGATGAGCGGGACTTGATAATTGGAGAGGTTCCCGGCCAGCTGGCCGTAATTCTCCTGATTGGCGGCATAGGCCGCGTAGACCACCTCGGCCACCTCATAGTCCAGCCCGGCCAGCTCTGCGAACTGCCGCGGCGTGAGCTTGTCGGCCAGCATATAGCCATCCATGGCCTCGATGTTCGTCAGGCCCATCGAAGAGTCGACCTCATCATAGGTGGAAAGCTCTTCGAGGATGGCACGTTCCTTGTCATAATCCCCGGCGGGCACGACGAGGGCGACCATGTTTGTGGACGGGAAGGTGTCCTCGATCATGTTCTCCGCGATCTGCGTCTCGTTGAGCTTCGGCGTGGTGAGCAGGCTGTAACCGTAGGCATACGGGCAGTCCGACGAGAGCTTGAAGCCGAACACGACGAAGATCAAAAAGATGGCGGGCACAAAGAAGCGCGTTGCGTAGTCGTATTTGCCGATGAAGGAGACTTTCGGGACGAAGCTGCGGTGCGCGGTGCGGTCGATGAGCGGGCCGAAGAGCATCAGCAGCCCCGGCATCACAAGAAACGCCGACAGCAGAGCGAAGGCGATGGATTTGATCAGGCAGATGGCCATGTCCGGGCCGAGCTTAAACTGCATGAACAGCATCGCAACCATGCCGCCGACCGTGGTGAGGCAGCTCGCGCCGATCTCCGGGATGGACTTGCTGAGCGCGGCGATGACGGCCTCGCGGATGGGGAAGAGGCGGTGCTCCTCCTTGAAGTGGTTGCAGAAGATGATCGCGTAGTCGATGGAGAGGGCAAGCTGCAAGATGCTCGTGACGGAGTTGGACACGAAGGAGATCTTGCCGAGCAGATAGTTCGTGCCCTGATTGACGACGAGCGCGACCACGAACGTCAGGATCAGAACAGGGACTTCGCCATATGTCTCGGACGTGAGCAGCAGCACCACGACGATGACGACGGCGACATAGATCATGATGATGTTGATCTCATGGTCGATCGTCTCCTCCTGCGTGTTGCCGAGGTCGGTGGAGACGTAGACGTCATAGGACGCAAGCGCCTCTTTCACGGCGTCGAGGCTCGTGAGGCAGGCGTCGTCGTCCTCGGAATAGTCGAAGGTGACGGAATAGAGGGCGGAGAGGTTTTTATAATGATCCTCTGTCTCGTCATAGTCGACCATCTGGACGCCGCGGATGGACTTGATCGTGTCGTTCAGCGCGGCGGCCTCGTCCAGCGTGATGTTTGCGACCATGATCTTCGCCGTGCCGTAGGTGATGAACTGTTCGTCCATGACGTTCAGCGCCTGCTTTGTTTCGGAATCCTCCGGCAGGTAGTAGGTGAGGTCGCTCTCGACCTCGACCCAGTTGCGCGAGAAGGCCGAGAAGATCAGCAGAATGATGGTGATGAGGAAGATGAGGCTGCGCTTGTCAACGATGAAGGCCGACACCTTCTCCATAAAGGAAGCGCCGGAGCCTTCGGCAGTCTGATTCATAGGAAGATCCTCCTTTCAAGGCTGGGTTGTGCGTGGGTTCAGTCGTCGACCAGTTCGTAATCCTCGCCGTCGTCCCCGGGACGGGCGGCGCGGATCACGCGGACGGCGGCGAGGATCGTGCTGATGTTCATCACGCCGTCGACCATCAGCGAGATGCCGAGCAGCTGCGTGAGAACCTGCGTGCCCTCGCCGGGATGGAACAGCAGGACGACGCCGAGAATGGCCGTCGCGATGGCGGAGACGAGGATGAGCCACCACGCGCGGATGCCGAACGGCCGCGCATCGAGCGCGATGCGCACACGGGTCAGCCCGTCGGCCAGCAGCATCAGTCCGAACACAATGCCAAAGAAGGCCATCGTGTGCGCCGGACGGAAAAGCAGCAGCAGACCCAGCGCCAGATAGAGGATGCCGAAAACGAGATCGGACTCAAAGACGAGCTGATAGGGATCCTTGGAGAAGAAGCCCGCGAGCTTGACCGCGCCGAACACCAGAAACAGGATGCCGAGCAGCACGGCGAGGATGGGGTAGAAGGTGTCAGAGAAGAACGTCAGCCCCACACCCGCCAGGATCAGCAGCGCGGAGAGGAGGAGATAGCCGGTTTTTGCGATTTTCAACAGAGAACGCATAGAAATTGCCTCCAGTCAGATCGGATTATCATTGTGGCAACAGTATAGCACAAAGGGCGGAAAAGGAGAAGCGGGTCTGTCCCAAATTCTGTGTAACCACCGCGAAGTGGTGAAAAATAGAGTCAAAATATTGAAAGGCGGGAGCGGCGCCAGCTGCTGCCGCCTTCTCTACAAAATAACAGCAGTCTGAGGGCATGTCAAGGGCGGAGGCGTCAGCCTCCGTTCATCTCGACCCTTGACATGCCGGTATGCAGCCGGTCAGTCCGGCATGCGATCCGCGAAGAATACAGCCAGTTGTGCGTGGATCACGCTCCAGTCCTGCCGTCTGCCAGTCCATTTCTTCGTGATATCCATCATGGCCAAATAGAGCATTTTCAGCAGGCTGTCATCCGTGGGAAACACGGATTTTGCCTTGGTCACTTTCCGGAGCTGGCGGTTGAAGCCCTCGATGGTGTTGGTCGTATAGATCAGGCGGCGAACCTCCTGGGGGTACTTGAAATAGGTGCTGA
>CAMEMX010000055.1 GCA_945927915.1 uncultured Clostridia bacterium | reverse complement strand
TTTAATTTACAAGGTACATCGCTGCTCTCGCGGACAGCTCCCATATACTATCACACCCTCCCCCCTTTGTCAAGCGGTTTTTTCAAAATTTTTAAGTTTTTTTGAAGAAACCGCTTTCCACATTTCTCCTCTTGCATTTTTTCGAGTTTCGGAGTATTATTCTGGTAGACATAATCTGACAGGAGGTTGCACGATGAGAAAACGGCTTCTATCCTCTTTTCTGGCTTTCTGTATGCTCCTTGCCGCAATCGCGACGGTTTCGGCGGCTTATACCGACATCGAAGGCCATTGGGGGCGGGATTACATAGAGCAGGCGACGGCACTGGGCCTGTTCGGAGGCGTCAGCGAGACGGAGTTTGCGCCGGACGGCATGATGACACGCGGAATGTTCGTGACGGTGCTCGGACGGCTCGAAGGAATCGACCCTGAATACTGGAGCGGCGACCATATTCCTGCGCTTTTTACGGACGTGAAGTCCGACGATTATTTCGCACCCTATGTCGCCTGGGCGCTGTGCAACGGCATTGCTGATGGCATGACGCCGGACACCTTTGAACCGGACAAGCCTGTCACGCGTGAGCAAGCCGCAAAGCTCATCTATTATTATATAGAAAAGACGGGCGCCTCCCTGCTTGATGCCCCGGACGAGGCGTTCATCCCTGACAGCTTCAGCGATGCAGGCATGATCGCCGCATGGGCTGCCGAATCCGTCGAGGCGCTGCGCGCCTATGCGATCCTGAACGGCATGGAAAACGACGACGGTGAGCTGTGCTTCTTCCCGCAGGACACGCTGACGCGTGCGCAATGCGCGGCGATCTTCTGCCGGCTGCAGGCGTCACGCATACCTTCTGCGTCGATCCGCGCCTATCCCACCGTTTTAACGCTCAACGACACCGCATATGAGCTTTCGCCCGGCAAAACGCATACGCTGCAAGCGAACATTCTCCCGGATGCTGCGCGGGAAACGACGCTGATCTGGCGCAGCAGCGACCCGGAGGTCGTGACGGTGGACGCAAGCGGCCTTGTCACCTGTGCGGGCGTCGGCAAGGCGACGGTGACCGTGCTGGCGCCCAATGGTCTGAGCGCCTCGTGCGTGTTCACCTGTGCCGAGCAGGTACACGTCCCGCCGGACGCAAACGAGACCTATGAGGAAAAATGTATGCGCATTTTTGGTGAGGTCGTCGACGATCCGCGGATGTACTACGCCCGCTTTGACGAGGACGGGAATTACTGCGGCATGGACTACGCCGCCGCAAAGGAGGACATGGTCACCCTCACCGTCCGCGTCTGGGACTTTGACGGAAGCGGACAGAAGGTCACAAAGACCATGTCGCTGCAGGTGCATAAGAGCATCGCACCGACCGTCAGCGTGATCTTCGAGGAGATCTACAACGGCAAAGAGCAGTTCCCCATTCACTATCTCGGCGGCTTTAGCTACGGCGGACGATCGGAGCATACCATCGGCTGTGCCATTGACATCAACTATAACGAAAACTATTATTATAATCCGAACACCGGCGAGCAGGTCGGCGACCACTGGAAGCCCGGCGAGGATCCGTATTCCATCCCGCTCGACGGCGAGGTCGCGCTGATCTTTGAGAAGTACGGCTTCCGGCAGGGCGCGTACTGGAACAGCGGCGCAAAGGATTATATGCATTTCAGCTATTTCTGGACATAATGCGCAGATTGCCACGGGCGCAAGCGCCCTCGCATTGACACAACGGTTTGCCGGCGGGTTTTCAGCCCGCCGGCATTTTTTGGAAGAGGATCAGCTCGTCTTCCAGCCGCGCCGTCTCCCGGTAGCCCTGCGCTTGCAGAAAACGGATCAGCTTGGAAAGTCCGCCGTATTTTTCATAGCTCGCCGTGTCGCTGACGTCCAGAAGGACATATTCTGCGCTTAAAAGATGCGCCCGAGAGGCGTATTTGACGTCGTACAGCGTCGCGCGGTCGCTCAGCGGCGTTGTGTAGAAGGTCGTCGCGGCGACCGCCGCATCCTTTGGGATCGTCCGCAGAAAAGCGTCGGTCTGCGCATAGCTTGCGCGGTTTTCCCAATACAGCTCCATATAATACGCTCCCCGGCCGGGAATCGTCGTGGAGAAGCAGTACAGCGACATCACAATCGCCAGCAGCGTCGGCAGCGTCTTGCGCAGGCGGTGTCCGGCAAGCGCCCGTTGCAGATCCGCCAGATTCAGCACCGTCAGATACATCAAAAAGGCGGTCGAGCCGAACGTATACTGGAAGTAAATGCTGTGCTGATACGGATAATCCGGCATCAGATTGATGAGAAGGTACGGAATGAGTAGGAAAAAACGCTCAAATTTCCGCGTCAGAAGCGGCAGGCCGAGCAGCGGCAGGAGCGTCAGCGCGATAAATCGCAGCTTGTCCGCGTCGGTGCACTCGAACAGCAGCTTCATCGGAAGAAGAAGCACGGTTTCCACGACGCCGAGAAGCGACGAGCTGCCCTCCGGCATGAAGTTAGCGTAGCGGTAGGTCATCACACCGTCGCCGTAATTTGCAAGGTAGCCCGTGACGGCCGCGAACCAGACGGCGGACACCGCAACGAGCGCCACGCCCATCCACGCGCCCTTTTTGTCGCGCGGGCGGAGCAGCGAACGGGCGGTCAGGTAAAGTCCCGCGACGGCGACATAAACTGCGGCGTCCTCCTTCACCGTCAGCGTCAAAAGTGCAAACAGCGCGGTCAGCCACACCTTCTTGCAGTCCATCGCATAAAACAGCCACAGAAGCAACGGCGTCAGGAACGCGTTTTCGTGCAGGTCGTACGCCGCGCCGCCGGAAAACGCGGGATAGAGGAAGAGCAGCAGGCACAGCGCAGCGCGCCACAGCGGCGCGAAGCCGTGCTTTTTCGCAAGCAGCCACAGCGGGAAGGCGCAGGAGGCCAGCAGCGCCGCCTGCAGAACCTGCAGCGTCGCCGGATGCGGGAAAAGACAATAAAACGGCAGAAGCAGGTAATACACCGGCGAGACATGGACGGCAAAATGCGACAAAAGGCCGTCGCGTTCCAGCGTCGTCGTCGGCAAACCCGTCGTGCGCATCCGGTGGAACATCTGCGAGAAGATGCCGAAATCGTAGGTCGGCGTGCGGTAGGCCAGCACACGGCAGACCGTCCACAGGCCGACGAACGCGAAAAAGAGCAACGTGAAGGCAGCGGTCAGACAAAGCGCCGTTCGCCCGTGCCGTTCCGATGCCGCTAACGGCTCGCTTTTCGCCGCCTGTCCCCACTTTGCATAGACAAGTAGCAGCGCAAGGCACACAAACGCCGCGCACGCAAAGGCGACAGACGCGTTGGCACACAGGCTCACGATGCTCAAAACGGCAAACGAGCCCGCCATGAGCCACCGTTCGGCCCGTTCAGTATCGGCACGGCGCGACGCCGCACAGAGCAAAAGAAAGCTCCCGAGCAGCAGGCACAGCACGCGGAGGATGGACATCTGCCCGACCGCCGCCAGATCGCTCAGACCGCGCTTCTGCACCGACAGGAGCAGATATTCTATCGTCACCGCCAGCAGCCACGAAAGAAGCGCCCTGCGCACAAGGCCCCGCAGCACAAGGCCGCGCACTACGCCCAATCCGGTATTCCGATCATTCAAAAAAATCGCCCCCTGTACCGCCTATGGTACAGGGGACGTCTTTCAAAAGAGCCGATTGAATTCTTACGAATTTCTTACGGTTTTCGGGATCGTCACGATCGCGGCGAACTGGTCGCCGTCGATCTCGACATGGAAGCTGCCGCCGACGGACTCCGTATAAGTCTGCGCGATGGCGAGGCCGAGGCCGCTGCCCTGCGTGGAGCGTGCTTTGTCGCCGCGCACGAAGCGCTGCGTGATCTCCGCCGGAGAAAAGTCCATCTCATACGACGAGATATTCGTCATGCGCACCGTGCAGGTCTCATCCGTCTGCGTGAGCTGCAAGTGGATGCGCGTGCCGCGCAGAGCGTATTTGACCGCGTTGCCGAGCAGGTTGGCAAACACCTGATGCAGCCGCGCACCGTCGGTCGTGACGGGCAGCGATTCGCTCTCGTAATGTCGCCGCACCGTCAGCCCCGCAGCAGAGAGCTGGTCGTCAAACAGGCCGACGGTCTGTTCGAGCAGGCGGATGAGGTCGAGCTGCTCGACCTTGAGCCCCTCCGCGCCGCTGGACACCTTGGTCAGCTCGAACAGCGACTCCACCAGCTCGCGCATATAGCCCGCCTTCTGATTCAGGCGGTCGAGGTGTTCCCTTCCCTGTTCCGACAGGGACTCCGTTTGCAGCAGCTCGCCGTAGCCCAGGATGGCGGTCAGGGGCGTGCGCAGGTCGTGCGAGACGTTGGCGATCAGCTCGACCTTGAAGCGCTCGCTCGTCACGGCGGTGCGGATGGCCTCGTCGCGCTGCGTGCCAAGCTCGCTGAGCTGTGTCTCTGCCTGTGCAAGCATTCCCTCGTTTGCCGCGACCTGTCCGCCCGCGTGCAGCACGCCGATCTGCTGTGTCAGGTGGTCGACCGCCTGCGCCGTTTTCCGGACGCACAGCAGGGAAAGCAGCATCACAAGCGCGAAAATGCCGCAGAAGATCGCAAAATATCCGCTGCACACGCACAGCGCAAGGCAGGCCGCCGCGCACAGCGCCGCTCCGGCCGTCCAGAGGCTCTGAAACAGCAGACACGCGCCCGCGCTCCGTGCGCGCAGCCGCCCGGAGATGCGCCAGACCGCGCTCCACGAAAGCGGCAGCCGCCGGTAGACCCACGACCACAGCCCGTGCAGGAGATGCAGCAGCAGCGCGGCAACCAGAAATTGCAGCACCGCGCCGGGCAGCGGCTCCATGTCCCGCAGCGTCAAAAAGAGGTACACAGCAGGCGGCAGAAGAAGCATTTCCGCCTCCGGGCCGAGAACAGGTCGCTTCTGCGGCAGGAGAAGAATGTATAAAGCGGCAGACAGAAGACCCAGAACGAGCAGCACCGCCGCCGCGACCCAGTACGTCCGCGCGGTACTTTCGCCATCGGGCAAGGTCGCACTTTCCTGCGTCGCAGGCGCAGTCGTATGCGCCGTCTCCTCCGTGTATGCTCCCGCCGACGTCGGCCGCGTCGTTGCCTCCGTTTCGCTCCACATCGTCGTATCTGCCGTCGAAGCGGTTTCCCGCCCTGCCCGCTGCGATAATTGCAGCAGAGCGCTGCCGCCTGCAAGACACGCGGCGATCAGCACGCACAGCAGCGCGCGCACCGGCTTACGGCTTTTCAAACGCATACCCGATCCCCCAATGCACCTTGAGATATTCCGGCTTTTTCGGATTCCGCTCGATCTTCTCGCGGATGCGGCTGATGTGCACCATGACGGTGTTCTCGACGGCGTAGGCGTCCGAGTCCCAGACGCGCTCGTAGATCTCCTCGGCAGAGAACACTCTGTTCGGATTGGACATCAGCAGCCGCAGAATTTTGAACTCCGTCGCGGTCAGGCGGACATTTTCGCCGTCGACCGTCAGGCGCCTGTTCTCCGGGTCGAGGCAGACACGCCCGATCTCGATTCGGCTGCCGCGCGCGGCCTCGCGGATGGAGCCGAGGTCGTTATACCGGCGCAGCAGCGCCCGCACCCGCGCCAGAAGCTCCTGCTGGTAGAACGGCTTGACCAGATAGTCGTCCGCCCCGGCCTGCAGGCCGAGCACGCGGTCGCTCCCTTCGGCCTTGGCTGAGAGCATCAGGATCGGCACATTGCTCTCTTCGCGGATGCGGACGGTTGCAAGAATGCCGTTGCATTGCGGCATCATCACGTCCATGATAATGAGGTGCGGCCTGCCGCACGCGGCAAGACGGCAGGCGGCTTCGCCGTCCGAGGCGGTCAAAACCGCGTAGCCCTCCTGCGTCAGCGTCGTCTCTATGATATTTAAGATGGCGAAATCGTCATCGACCGCCAGAATTCTATATTGCTCCATGCCTGCACTCCCCATGCCTTTGTACCCAGTATAGCACGCCGTGCGGCAAAGCGCAAGGCGCATCCCGCCCGTTTCCGTGCGGTGTGTAATTCCAACGCCGTCCCATGTTATCGCTTTACGGATGCGTCGCAGAGGGCCGTCCGTCCTCTGTGGGATGCTTCGCTACCGCAATGCCGGTACGATTTCAATCGTGGAGCAGAAGCAGCCCTTCCATACGCAGAAATCGTGCCGGACATTCACGCCGGCACGATTTCCGTTTTCCTGTGTTTTGTTCTGCCGCAACGATTGAAGCAGCGTCCAAACATGACTATTTCCGGTATACCACCTGCACGCCCTTCTGGTGCAGCGGGTTCACCTGCAAAATCACGCGGTCGCCCACGCTGCAGGGCACGTCCGTCACATCGACCGCACAGTGCAGCATCCCGACCACGCCCACAACACGGCAGCGCTTACCGCCGACTTCGACATAGGTCTGCTGCTTGCGGACGATGCCCTTCAGCGCCGAGAACGCCGCGCGCAGGCAGTCTATCGTGCGCGTCATGTATGGCTGGCAGCCCACATGAAAGCCATGATACCAGCCGACGGGGACGATGGCAAGCCTTGTTTCGCGTCTTGCCGTCCAAATCGCGCCGTAGCCGGTGGAATGCCCCTTCGGGACAACGTGCAGCTCCTCAACGGCAGATTCCATGTAGCCGACCGGACGCAGCTTCGTCCGAAACGGCATCCGTCCCAAAATCGCCGAGCCGAGTCGCACGCCGTCGCAGTGCATCTCCGGGTATTTGAGAAACGCCGAGGAATTGCAGCAATGCACAATGCCCGTCTCCAGGCCCGCCGCGCGGAGCTGCGCCACAACGCCCTGAAATGCGGCAAACTCCTGCCGTGTCAGCTTTTCGTCGCCAAAGGCGCAGTTGAAATGCGTGTAAATGCCGCTGACGGCAAGATGCTTCATCTCGCGGTAGAGCGCGATCACGCGCTCGATCTCCTCCGGGCGGAAGCCGTAGCGACCCATGCCGGTGTCGATCTTGAGATGGACCGCGGCGATGTCGGCGCGTTCCTTTGCCAGCGTGTCAACCGCCAGTGCCGTCTCCCATGAGCCGACCGTGAGGATCACGTCCAGATCAAGCAGGCGGTTGAGCGTTTCGCGGTCGGAGACGGAGCGCAGCATGAGGATGTCGGCGTCGCGGAAGCCGTTCTCGCGTAACACCTCCGCCTCGCGTACCTCGGTCACGCAGAAGCGGTCGATACCGTTTTCCGCCAGGAGCTCCGCCAGCGGCAGAGCGCCGAGACCGTAACCGTCACCCTTGATGACCGCCCAGATGGGCACGCCCTTTGCCTGCTTTTTCAGTTGCGCGATGTTGTGCTCCAGCAGCTCACGGCTGACGACGTAGGCATTCATTCGTTCTCACCCGATGCTTTCTTTCGGTTTTTCAGCATATAGAGCTTCGCGGCGAGGCCCTTATAGGCAAGGGCGCCCTTTTCCGCGATGAAATAGGAGGGCTTTTTCAGCACATAGTCGTACTCTCCGACAAATTCCGTAAATTCGCCGCCGAAGCCCTTCTTGAAGCGGTACAGGCCGTAATGCGGGTTGTCCTCGGAGAGGTCGCCGGAGACGCCGCGGAAGTCATACACACGGCAGTGGTTTTCGATCGCCCAGCGGATCATGTTCCATTGCAGCAGATAGTTCGGCATCAGGTTGCGGTGCTCGTTCGAGCTTGCGCCGTAGAGATACCAGACCTTGTCGCCGTATAGAATGGCAAGCGTGCCCGCGATGGGCTTGCCCTCGTGAAACGCCATATACAGGCGGCACTTATCGCCCAGGTTGTCCAGCATGGCGGCAAAATACTCCGGCGGACGGGTGGCGAAATTATCGCGCACGCCCGTTTCGACCATGATACGCGCGAAGTCCTCCACCATTTCCTTGCCGCAGATGCGCACCTCAACGCCTTTTTTCACGGCGAGGCGGATGTTATAGCGCCATTTCTGGTGGAACGAGGCGAGGATCTCCTCCTCGGAACGGCCGTTCAGATAGAGGCGGAAGACATATTTCGGCTGGATCGCCTCGAAATTCTTGCCCATATCCTTCGTAATAAACCCGCAGTCCGTCAGCAGCTTCACAAACGCGGTGTCGCTCGACGGCACGTCCGGGTCGATCTTGATGACGTAGGCCTTTTCCGTTTTTGCAAGGCGCTTGGCAGCCTCCATCAGCTCCTCAAAGGTCGCGCGGTCCGTCAGGTCGCACACCGGGCCGCGGCAGGCATACATCATTTTTTTGCGGACGACCGGCATTTTGCGGATCAGGAAAGCGACGCTTCCCTTGATTTTGCCGTCCTCGCCGCGGCAGAGGATCGCCTGCCATGTCCATGCAGGCTTCTGCTTCGCCCACAGTGAGCTTTGCGCAAAATGCCCCTTCGGGTGGCTCTGCACAAAGGCCTCATATTCTGCAAGATTCGTCTGGTTTACAAGCTCCGTCATAATTACCTCTCCAACTCAGTCGTAAACATACATTCCAAAAAAGGCCAGAAGCCCGCTGCCGCAGTCGTACTCCATGCCGCATTTTTCCGCCAGCTCCCGCACGAACACGCAGTAGGCGGACATACAGGAATACTGAAGCTCCGGCAGGCGGCAGGGCCGGTGCGCCACCAGTTCACACGGGTCGCACAGGGCGCAGCCGCTCGCGCCGACCAAAAATCCCTCGCAGCCCTGCGCACGCAGGCGCTTGGCAAGGCGGATGGTCGCGGCGTTATGCGCGCCCTTGGCCTCTTTGATCGCCTTGGTGTCGCCGTAATCCGCGATCTCCCAGATCGTCTGCAGCACAAGGGCGTGCTTTTTGGAAAGCAGCCGCAGGCGCATATCCTCCGGAGAGCCGCAATCCGGCGGGCAGGAATAGTTGACGCCGTATTTCCCGCACAGGTTTTCCTCGCACAGCGGGCGGAAGGACGCGTCGAGCGGGATCTCGGCGGTATTTATCACGGCAGCGGCGGCGAAGCCCTCCTCGGCCGCCATGCCGGTCATGGTTTCATGGGTCATCTCTGTGCCTCCGATCGTATTACGGATATTGTACCATGTTTCCCGCGCATTTGCAATTCTTTTTGCAAAAAGCCCCGGT
>CAMEMX010000054.1 GCA_945927915.1 uncultured Clostridia bacterium | reverse complement strand
TCAGCGGGGATTGATGACCATGCCGCTGATCGAGACGTGCTTGATCTCCCATTTCTTGAGCTGCAACGGGATCCAGAAGGCGAACAGCGTCAGCGTGATGATCGTCAGCAGCAGCCACAGCAGCCATTTGCCGATGAGCTGGACGCCTCTGCCGTCAAAATACAGACGGTAGCCGTTGATGCAGGTGTGCTCATAGATCCAGCGCTGTTTGTAGCACCACAGCCATGGGAACGCGAGCCCCAGAGTGATGAGGCTCAAAAAGTTGGTGACCAGGGTCACGCCGAGGAAGCCGAGAAGGGTGCCGTCAAAGCGGGAATTCTGCACAGGCAGATAAGCTGCCGCAGGAGCTGCCGCGGGAGGCGGCGCAAACGGCGCTGACGCCGCAGGGGGCGGCGTGACCGGGGGCGGGGCAGGCGGCGTGACCGGGGGTGCGGCGGAAAAGGCGGCGGTCTTCGGCGCGGAAGCGGACGGGGAAGCGCTTGACGCGCCGGCTTGTCCGGCGCCCGTCCCCGCTGTACCGCCTCCCATCCGGATCTTCAGCTTTCCGGCGGGAGCTGCCGACGGGGCGGACATTTTTGCGCCGCAGTCCTGGCAGAATCTGCACCCCTCCTCCACATATGCGCCGCATTTTGAACAGATCATCATCATTTCCTCCCTTTTGCTTCCTCTCGCTCCGGTGTCATTTCAGCCGGTAGCGGTATTGCTGCTTCAGCTCGACATCGACCGTGTCGCTTGCCGAGATCACGTCGGTGCTCCATTCGCTCCAGTCCGTCCAGCGGATGAAATAATACACCGGCTCATACTCCTTGTCCCGATAACGATAATAGGTCGCCGTCTCGACCTGGCGGTCGTTGTTGGCGAAGGCCTCCGTGGTCGACCAGCCGCTCCAGTCCGTCCAGCGGTAAAAATGGTAGGTCGCGGTCTGCGCGCGGTCGCAATACCGGTAGACCGTCCTGCTTTCGACCTCCCGCGTGGGGGAGCTGCTGTAATAGGCGTCGCCCCAGCCGGACCACGAGCCGTAGTTTGTCTCTTGGTAGGTCGAGCGGGTGCGGTAGCTGTACTGCGTCTGCGGGCCGGGATTGCCGTAATCCCACCGGAACACCAGCACGCCGTCCACATAAGCATAATAATGGGTGGTCCCGTACCAGTCGCCGAAGCTAACGCTGCTGGGCGGCGTCGTGCTCCACAGCGTGTGCCAGTGCTCGGATTCCAGCCGCGCTTTGCCGCAGCCGCCTGCCCAGGTTGGGCAGGTGAAGCCCCAGCCGTGCATATGGGCGCCGCAGTTGGGGCATTGGTACCAGTAGTAGCCGTATACCGTGCGCGTCTGCACGTCGGTCAGAGCGTCCGAGGAAACGGGCTCGCTCTGCCATCCGCTCCAGCCGCTCCAGTCCGTGTACCTCTGAACATAGGAGATGTCGCGGCAGCGATACTGGGTTTTTGACTCGACCATGCGGCTGTCGCTTGAGGAGACGTAGCCCGTTGACCAGTCCGACCATGCGCCGTAATCGCTCCAGGCGTAGGAGACATCATACTGCGTCCAGCCGCTCAGGGCGGAGGACGCGGAGGTCGTCGTCTCCCGGTTGCGGTAGCGGTAGCGTGTCTGCGTCTCCACCTCCCGTTCGCGCGTTGCGGAAACGGCGTCGGGGCTCCACTCGCTCCACGCGCCGAAGCTGCCGTCGCCCTTGGAGACGCTGCTCAGCTCCCAGCCGGGGAGCAGCTCCTGCGAGGCCGTGGTCGTTTCCTTTTCTCTGGAACGGTAAAGCGTCTGCGTTTCGATTTCATATTGCCCGTCCGAAACGCCCGCCGGCAGCTCGTCGACCCACCCGGACCATTCCGCAGGGGCAGGCTGCGCCGCCGCGGTAGCCTGCGTAGCCTCGGTGGAGGCAGCCAACGCGGTCGACGGCTCCTGCGCGTCTTTTTTCATGGCGCTCCGGCTGACCAGCAGCGCAAGCAGGGCGAGCAGCGCGACCGACCACACGCCGCACAGCGCGGCGATGCGACGCTTCTTTCCGGCGCTTTTTGCGGCGTACTTCTCCGCCTGCGTCGCCCCGGAGGGCTTTTGGGAATCGGGGATCTGCTGCGCAAGCGGCTGCCCGCAGCCGCTGCAATATTTGCTCTCCGCCGGGTTATCCCGGCCGCAATATAAGCATTTCATACCATTGGCTCCGTATAAAAGTTTCTTCCGATTCCGTTTCATCATGGAATCATTTTCGGATGCAAGGCGATCAAACGATTTTATCGCGGACCGTCCCACGTTGCTGTAGGATAGCCGTTCCAATACGATGCTGGCCACCCGTTCTTTCCCTTGACGTAGTAAAGAGTAACATACAGCGAGCTGCTGGCAGTTCCATTGTCTTTGAAGACAACAAAAGCTTCTTCGTCTATAACCGGCATATCACCGCAGAAATAGATTGCCTTCAGTGATACGCATTCCTCAAAAGCACACCAGCCAATTTCTGTTACGCTCTCTGGCAGAAGAACCGTTGTCAGCGCAGTACAGCCACGAAATGCGCTTTGCGGAATACACACAACACCATTCGGGATCTCAATATCTCGGAGAGCAACACAGCCCGCAAAAGCACTAAGCCCAATATTTCTGAGTGTTCCCGGCAGCGTTATTTCTTCCAGCCGTTTACATCCGAGAAAAGCATATGGCATAATGTCGGAAACACCTTCCGGGACAGCGCACGAACGGTTGTCAGCGGGACACGCATAGACCGTTGTTTGGCTCATATCCATCAGCACGCCCTGCGAATCAACGGCAAAGCGTTGGTTCCCCTCGGCAACGATGATCCGCTGCAAGCCTGTGCAGTTTGAAAATGCCCCCTCACCAATGCTGGTCACATTTTTCGGAATGACTACCTCTGTCATCGCTTCGCAGGCGCAGAAAGCAAACATCCCGATGCTCTCAAGGCTGCTTGGCAGCGCAACTTTTTTTAAGCTGCTGCACTCAATAAACACGGATCCGGAAAGGCTCTGCAAGCCTTCGGTGATATATACCTCTTCCAAACCCGTGCATTTTCCAAACGCACCCCAGCCGACAAGGGTTACACTTGCGGGAATATCCACGCGTTTCAAATTTCTTAGCTCCTGAAACGCCCATGTCCCGATATATGTAACACCATCGTAGATAACCAATCTTCCGATTTTGTCGGCACTTGCGCTCCAGGGGCTTTTGTTCGGCTGCTCAGAATCATAATCCCACATTGCACCGCTGCCGGAAATCGTTAGTGTGCCGCTGCTGTCAAGCTGCCAGCTTAGATTATCCCCGCAGGTGCCGCTGTCGAGAATATTGCTCTCGTCATAAGTGCTGCTTGTTGTCAGCTCTGTCATCTCGCCGCTTTCGGAGTATATGCTCGTTGATTCCCCGTGGTCTTCCGGCTTCTCTTCGGCTTTGCCGGAAGACACCGACGTTGGCTCTGAATTCTGCGGCGAGCTTGCTGAATGATCGTTGTCCAATCGGCTTCCGTCGCCCTCTGCCGTTTCCTCCGGATTCTGGGAGAATGGCGGCTCTTTTCCTGCGGATTGAAGCAAGTCGTTTTTCTCGTTATGTCTGCAGAATAACAATATCAGCAGGGCGAGCAGCGCGACCGACCACACGCCGCACAGCGCGGCGATGCGACGCTTCTTTCCGGCGCTTTTTGCGGCGTACTTCTCCGCCTGCGTCGCCCCGGAGGGCTTTTGGGAATCGGGGATCTGCTGCGCAAGCGGCTGCCCGCAGCCGCTGCAATATTTGCTCTCCGCCGGGTTATCCCGGCCGCAATTTACACATTTCACGTTTCTACCGATCCTTTCTTGCATGGCTACAGGTCGCCGGGGATGTAGAAGGGGGATGTCCCGCCGTCGGGGGAGGCGCTGCGCAGCGGCGTCGCCGCGTCTTCGGCATCGTCCGCCGCACCGCGGCTGCCGAGGAGGCGGATCGCCTCGTCAAAGTCTCCGAAGGCGGAAAATTCTTCGTCCGGGTGATACGGGCGCAGCGCCTCAAAGACCTCCTGCGCGGTCGGGCGCGCCTGCGGGTCCTGCGAGAGCATTTTCCCGATCAGGGCAGAGACGTCTTCGGGGAGGCTTTCGCTCAGATGCAGGCTGCTGCCCTGCAGCACCGCCTCTCCGGGGCAGGAGGCGTTTTCCCGGTCATAGTCCGGCAGCTCGCCCGAGAAATACTGATGGAACAGGATGCCCAGGGCAAAAATGTCGAGTCCGGTCGTTAACGGGCGCTCCTCCCCATAGGCGCGCGCGCATACCTCAGGCGAGAAGTAGTTCGTGTCGCCCGTGACCCCGTCCTCCATGGACGGCGGATCGGATTCCAGAAAGCCGCCGTCGAAGTCGATGATCTTTGCCGTCACCTGTCCCGATTCGGTGTGGGTGTAGAGAATGTTGTCATGCTTGATGTCCGAATGCACCAGCCTTCCCTTGTGCAGGGCGGCGATGGCGTGCGCGATGATCGCGCAGAGGCGCCGCTTTTCGCTCTCGTCCAGCGCGGCGACGGTCTCGACCGTCCAGGGCAGCGCCTCGATCTTTTCCGTCACGATGTAATATCTGGACGATACACGGAAAAACGCAAGAATGCTGACATCGTTGCCGTCGGAGTGCTCCGCCAGGGTCGCGTAAAGCCGCTTCTGTCGCTGCTCGAACGCCGCGCATTCTTTGCGCTTTTTCGCGATCTTTTCGGGCGAGGACTCCTTGTCCTGCGCCGGGTACTTCGGCGACAGGAACTGCTTGATGAAGAACTCCTTATCCTGATATGTTCCGAAGCACCACATGGAAAAGCCCGCGTTTTTGTTTGTAAACCCGCTTTGCGGCGTGTATCTCCAAATCTTGTCCATCGTTGTCATCCTTCGATATACTTCGTGTATCCGGGACGGTAGCGCTCCCAGAGCGCTCTGCGCGCTGCGGCATCGTTCGGCGGCAGCGCGGCAATTTTTTCCAGATAGTCCCTGCGCAGGAGAGCGTAGCGGCGGGAGAATACCTGCTTCAGCGCTTCAAAGCTCCGAAAGCCCAAAACAGCCATCACGAGCGTGTAGTCGTCGCCCGCGACGCAGCCGATCTGCCCGGCAAGAGCGTTCTCCCAGTTGTTCGGGCAGGAGGCCGCCAGCAGCGTCGACAGTAGCACCCCTTCAAATTCCATCGGCGTGGTGTAGTACGCGAAGCAGCCGTCCGTCGCCGTCAGGACGATCGCGGGCAGCGGGACGCGGCACACCTTCTGATTGACCCTCGGCGCGCGGTCTGCGTTGATGGTGTTCGTCATCATCGCATCCGTTTCGTAAGGGTCGGGATCCTCGGAATCGTCCACGGAGAGCTGCGCCAGACCGTCCGGCGTCAGCGCAAATATTCTGGAATCGCCCGCCCATGCCGCCGTGGTCACGAGCTGCCCGCCCTCCGGCTGCAGGATCGCCGCCGCTGCCGTTGTGGGAAGCGTCGTGATCATCGAGCTTTTAATGCGGGAGGCTTGCCCTGCGGACGGGCGGTATGCGCCGAACGAGTTTTGACAATACTGCTTGCAGCGCCGGATGATCTCGCCCGCGTCAGCCGGCGTCCGCGGGTCAAACGAATCCAGAAAGCCGTCATAAAACGCGCCCGCGCACAGCCGGGAGGCCATAAACGCCTCCGAATGGCCGCTGTAGGATTCGTGCTTCCGCGCGCCGGAGCCGCCGCAGCCGTCAAAGGCGGCGATCATGCCGGTGTGCCGGTCAAAGGCGTAGCACCAACTGTCCTCGCCGAGCCCTTCGCGCGCATCGACATTCAGCTTGATGATAAAGTCGAGGAGACTCTGCATGGCGCTCACTTAACAATGGACATCGCCAGCACGTCCAGAATATCGGAATAATCACACTCAGCGAGGCCGTTGCCCGCAACCGACGGATAGTGTACAACATTATCCCAGTTGGCAGAGATATAGCTCCAGCCGGGCTCATCGGGCGCGTAAAGGACAAGGCGTTTTGCCCTGTCCGGGATCTCGTCCCACCAATCACCGAGTTCCGACAGATCTGCGGGCATTCCGTTGGGATAGTATTTGGACCTTGCGCCGAAGCCGAGCGCGTGTGTGCCTGCGTCGGTCCAGACGACGATCACACGCCGCTGATCCGTTCCTTCGCTCGTCCAGTCGGACTTCATCGCGTAAGCCAGCGCCTCCAGTCCGTCCTCGGGAATATCGCCGCCGCCATAAGCCGTGATGCCCTTGATGCAGCTTTCAAACGCGGCGGCCTGCTCGGGAAGACGGAAAAAGTCGGTGACCAGCATGGCGTTTTCCTCGTCGGCGACGTAGTCGCGGAAGGCGATGACGCGAACGCGGAGCTGGGAGATCCGCTTGTGCTTCTCGTCCATCTTCTTCATCAGATCTCCATAGAAGTTCAGCGCGTTTTCCTTGACCATGTTGATGATCTTTTTCTGGTTGCCGGTAAAGTCCTCCATGCTGCCGGTGGCGTCAATGCAGAAGACCATATCCACGGTGTAGTCCTTGCCCATGCCGCCGCGATACTTCTGCGCGGACGGCTGCTGATTGCCGGCGTACTGCCCTTGATAATAGGCCTGATCGTTCTCACTCATAATTGAACCTCCGTTTTTTATTTCTGATCGTTTCCCGTTCGATGTAAAAATTCAATCCAGCGTTTTCGCAAGCACAAGCTCGAGCACCAGCGTGCCGCCGTCCCTGCTGTGCCGCGTCAGGACGCATTTGATCTCGTACGCGTCGTCGTACAATTTCCCCCTGAGCCAGGAATCGCTGATCGTGACCGTGCTTTTTGAGCTTTCGGGAGCATCTTCAATATGGACACCGGTGCTTTCGTCCAGCGCTGTCCAATCCTCGCTGTCCGCGCCGCGGTACTGCCACAAAAACTCCGTCGGCTGCGTGGACAGATACTGGCCGAGCCGCCCGTTGTCCACGTCATAGGTGAAGCAGAACGAGGTTTCCTTGCCGAAGCCCTTTCCGGGCAACGTCTCCAGCTTGACCTGCCATAGCTGCTGTTCATCAAGAAGGCAGGTCACCACCCTTGGATCGGTGCCGGAGGTCTGATATTTCAGCGCGCCCGGGTCCTGCAGGTCGCAGGAAACGTTGCTTCCGTCCTCCGACAGAACCATGCAGAAGCGGATGTCCGTTTCCGACAGCTTCAGCGCGGGCTTTTCCAGCGCTTCGCGCGTGGCGGCAAGCTGATCGTTCACCTCCGCGAGCTGCGCGTTTACCCCGGCGAGCTGCTCGAGCGCGGAAGCGTTGCTGCGCCGGAGCTGCTCAATTTCGCTGTCGTTCGCGGCGATGCGCTGCTCCAGCGCGTCGAGCCGGCTGCCGAGCGACAGGAACAGCACGACCGAAAGAACGCCGACGAGCAGCAGCACCGCGAGCGTAACAAGCGGCAAGACCGGGCGCTTTTTTCGGCGCGGAGGCGGAGATACCGGCTCCGGGCTGCTTTGCGGTGCGGAATGGGTCTGCTGCACATAGGGCTGCGCCTCCGGGCGCGCCGCGCCCGGCACGATGTTATAAAAGCCGCCGCAGTCCGACAGCGGAGGGAGCTCCCGCCCGCAGGCGGAGCACTTCCCTCTTGTGACGTCTACCGGGGCTCCACACCATTTACAAATCATCGCTTCTCTCTCCTTTACAGTTTTTCGCCGCAGATCTCGCAGACCGTTGCGGACGAAGCATATTCGCAGCCGCAGCCGCGGCAATGCTTTGCCGCGCCGCTGCGCAGCGCCTCATAGATCACCGTGACATTCGCCGGCGGCGTTTCCTCCGCCGCGGCTGCCGGGGTCGCCGTGACAACACGTTCGACCGCCGGAGGCGGTGCGTCGGTCTCCGGCGGCGTCTCCTCTTTCCCGCTCCGCTTTTTTGCGAAAACATAAATTGTTGTAAAGACCGCTGCCGCCAGCGCGATCACAAAGAATATCGTCAAACCATCCATCGCAGCTCTCTCCTGAATACTGCCCTACAGATCGCCGCCCGGGCGAATATAGGCGTTTGCTTTCGTGTCCGCGTTTGCTTTTGCAATGCGCTTTCTCTCTCTTATTACAATGAACAGGCAGAGCAATACGGCAAACGGCGTGACGATCGGATAAAAGCCCGGTGCGATCCTGCCGGGGAAGGAGGACGCAGAGATGACCGTCGCAAGGAGAATCAGGAATGCGGGAACGGAAGTTCCCACGACGCCGACGACAGCCATCACAAAGGGCCAACGCAAAGGCTTCTGCTTCGACATGGTCAAAATGCCAAGCAAGGCGGATACGATCGCGCCGACCGCCAGAATGCACAAAAGCGTCAACGCCCAAGTGCCGATATGGACCTTAAAGCTGCCGGTATACTGATCGAGAACCTCCCTTGTAAAGCGGTTGCCGCTGATCAGATCCTGAAGTGCATAGGTCGTCTTGGCGCCGTCCGGCGCGGTATAGCTGACCACGCCGATGAACATGGAAAAAATGCTGATGGCTAACCAGGCAAGCGCGAGCCAAAGCCATGTGTTTCCTTTCTTTTTCTTCAAAATATACCCTCCTCTGTATTAGGGAACCTCTGCGCAAAACGGCTGCGGCGCCCGGCGGAGGCATTCTGCCGAGCGGCTGTATACTTATTTATTATACAATAGCCCGGCTTTCCTGTGCGTGCGGATTATGAACACAAACGTGCGGATTATCGACATTTCACGTTTCTTTGACAAAATCTTTCACGCCTATCGACATTTCCGCCGTTCTATGTTATATTTATTTGTAAACAATCAACACGAAAAACGGGGTCTTGAAATGCTTGGCTATCTCATATTCACGATTCATAACCTGCTCAGCCTGGCTATGATGTGGTACGCCGCGAATCACTGCCTGGAGCCGCGGTTTTCCCGCAGGGCGACCATTTTGCTGGAGGCGGGCGGGCTTGCCCTCTGCGCGCTGGTCGGCTGCCTCTCGGAGCTGCTGCCGCTGCTGGACGCCGTTCGTCCTTTTGTTCTCATGGCGATCTTCTTTTCCCTTGCGCTGATTCTCTTTCAGAACAGGTTCTTCCGGAAGCTGCTCGTCATGCTCTGCATTTATGCCACGGTCATTGCGGCGGAGCTCATTACCTATTTG
>CAMEMX010000053.1 GCA_945927915.1 uncultured Clostridia bacterium | reverse complement strand
GGGATGCGGATGTTTTCCAGCACCTTCGGCGCGGCGATGCCGTTGTAGTCCTTACCGACAAAGGCGCTGAAGCCGCCGGCGAAGATATTGAGCGCAAGGCCGCAGATGACCTGATGCACACGGCAGGTCACGGACAAAAATGCGTGGATCGCGGCGAGCAGCGCCGCGCAGATGCCGCCGACGAGCACCGCCACGAACAGACTGCCGGAGGCGATCAGCGAAATGAACGCCGTGACTGCGCCGAAGAGCATCATGCCGTCAAGTCCGAGGTTCAGAACGCCGGCGCGCTGGTTCATGATCTCGCCCAGCGCCGTCAGGAGCAGCGGCGTGCCCTGCGCGACGGCAGCGGTCAGAGTGGCACGAATGATGATCTCAATCATGGCCGAGCCTCCTTTCCTTCCGCACGATCTTGTAATTTGTGAACATCGCGCCGGCAGCCACGAAGATCAGGATCGAGCCCTGGATCATCTGCACCGTGGACACAGGCAGGCCGAGCTTCTGGATCGTGTTGCCACCGACCAGCAGACCGCCGAAAAGGAACGAGACCAATACCGCGCCGAGCGGATGGCACTGCGCCAGATAGGCGATGGTCATGCCCGACGAACCGATCTGCGCGGCGAAGTTCGCCTGCAGGCGGTGCGTGATGCCGCAGACCTCGACCATGCCGGCAACGCCCGCAATGCCCGCACTGATGAACATGACGAGCAGAATGTTTCGGTTGACCGACACGCCCGCGTACCGCGCGACCTTTTCCTTTGCGCCGATGAGCTTGATCTCATAACCCCAGCGCGTCTTTGAAATAACGAACCAGAGGATCACCGCAATGGCGAGGCCGATCAGAAGGCCCGTATGGATCCGCGTGTCAAACAGCGTCGTGAGTTCACCGCTGGCAGGAAACTTTCTCGTGCGCGGGAACGCGAAGCCGCTCGGATCCTTCCACGGCCCCTGGATCAGCCACGCGATCAGGAAGGTCGCAACATAGTTCAGCATCAGGCAGGTAATCAGCTCGTTGACCTTCCATTTCACCTTAAGGATCGCGGGGATCAGGCCGTAGATTCCGGCGCAGATAAATGCCGCGAGGAACGCCGCGAGGATCGTCACAAAGCGGCTGCAGCCGTTCAGGTGCAGCACGACATAGGT
The DNA here is from genome assembly GCA_945927915.1 of uncultured Clostridia bacterium. GTDB lineage: Bacteria > Bacillota > Clostridia > Oscillospirales > Oscillospiraceae > JAZOXB01. Next base: position 8,030 of record CAMEMX010000053.1, on the reverse strand, counting down.
CGCGGCCGCCGCACCGATGTGGAGCTGTCCCTCGCCGCCCGCGTTCCAGATCTGCATCTTAAACGCGAACGCAACACCCACGGAGATGATCATCAGCGGGATCATTTTGACGACCGTCTCGCTCAGGCCGTAGGCCGAGCCGAACGCGCCGTCGAGCATGACGGAGTAGACCTCTAGCGGCGATTCGCCGGAAATCACAAGGAAAAACGCCGAAAACAGAAAGCCCGCGACAATGGACACCAGCGGGACAGCCAGCTTGATCCCGAACGGAATACTCAGCCGTTTTTCCAGAGTAAAGTAACGCTTCTTACGCATTCGGATCACCTTCCATCCTCGCCGCGCCGGACATAGCCAGACCGATCGTCTCCAGATCGGCCTGTCCGATCGGCACGATGCCCATAAATTCTCCCTCGTACATGACCGCGACGCGGTCGCAGAGCTGGAATATCTCATCCAGATCCTCCGACACCAGCAGAACGCCGGCTCCGCGTTCCTTTTCCTTCACAAGGATCTGGTGGATACTCTCCGTCGCCTTGATGTCCAGTCCCCGCACGGGATAGCTTGCCAGAATGACGTCCGGATTCGTCGCCGTCTCGCGCGCGAGGATCAGCTTCTGCGCGTTGCCGCCGGACATACTCTGCACGAGGCTTTTCGGCCCGCCGGTCTTGATCTCAAACGCTTCGATAAAATCCTCGGCCTGTTTTGTCAGCTTTTTATAGCTGACGATGCCGCCCCTGGAAAACTCCGGCAGACGGTAGGCCTTGATGCCCGCGTTGTCCGCGACGCTCAGCTCGCGCACCAGCGCAAAGCCGTAGCGATCCTCCGGGATGAACGCCACGCCGTCGGAGATCCTCTGCCGGACGCTGCGTTTTGTGATGTTTTCCCCTTTCAGCGTGATCGTGCCCGACACGGCAGGCCGCAGGCCGGACAGCGCCTCCATCAGCTCCTTCTGCCCGTTGCCGGACACGCCCGCAATGCCGAGGATCTCCCCGCCGTACAGGCTGAAGCTGAGCTTTCGCACGGCTTCGAGCTTTTTGTCATTCAGGACGGTCAGCTCCTGCACCCGCAGCAGCTCCCGCTCCGTCGTTGTGTCCGTCGTATTTCGTCTGCCCATAGAGATCTCGCGGCCGACCATCAGCTTGGCAAGCTCCTTTTCGTCCGTCTCCGCCTTTGTCATCGTTTTCACGAGGCGACCGTCGCGGAGCACGGTGATGCGGTCGGCATAGTCCATGACCTCATTCATTTTGTGGGTGATAAAGATCACGGTGCAGCCGTTTTCCGTCATTTTTCGGAGGGTGACGAACAGCTCCTTGACCTCCTCTGCCGTCAGAACGGCGGTCGGCTCGTCCAGGATCAGGATATTGGCGTTTCGGTACAGCACTTTCAAAATTTCCACGCGCTGCTGCTCACCGATGGAAAGCTGCCAGACCAGCGTAGAGGGATTGATCTCAATGCTGTAACGCTCGGAGAGCGCCTTGACCTGCGCTTCGAGCTTTTTCTTTTTCAGCACGCGGACGTTGCCGTCGCCGAGGACGATGTTCTCCGCGACGGTAAACGGCTTGACCAGCTTAAAATGCTGATAGATCATGCCGATCCCGTGCTGCAGGGCATCCTTGGGCGTTCGGATGGAAGCCGTTTCCCCGTTGATGCGGATCTCGCCGCTGTCGGGCTGGAGAACGCCGGTCAGGATGCTCATCAGCGTGCTTTTTCCCGCACCGTTTTCGCCCAGAAGCGCGTGGATCTCCCCTGCATAGGCGGTAAAGTCCACATTATCATTCGCCAAAACCGAGGGGAATTGCTTGCGTATGCCCAGCATTTGTACGGTTGCCTCTGCCATCGTTTTCTTCCTTTCTGATAAAAGTCGGGATGCAATATCCCGACTTTTATCGTTATTGTTCTTTTTTTGTGCCGATGACAGAGGGTCAGTCGACAGGCTTGTCTGCCCAGTTGTCAATGACGTTGGGGAGGAACCACTGCATCGCGTTCGCATCCTCGGTGGAGAGGACCTCGCCCTCCTTGACGCGCAGCTTGCCGGTGTTGTCATACAGCGGGCCGGCAAAGACCTCGTAGCCCTCTCTCAGGCGCTTTTCGGCGTCGGCGACGATGTCACGCACCTCCTGCGGGACCTTGTCGCTGAACTCTGCAAGGGAAATGGCGCCGTCGTTGATGTCCAGCTCGCACCACTTGCCGACAAAGGTGCCGTTGCGGACGGCTTCAACCTGCTCTGCCATCCACGGGCCCCATGTCCAGCAGTTGGCGGTGAGCTGCTGCGTCGGCGCAAATTCGCGCATATCGACGGAGCTGCCAATAAACATGACGCCTCTCGATTCGCAGACCTGCGCAACGGCAGACGAGCTGAGGTCGATGCAGATCAGGTCGCAGCCCTGATCGATCAGGGTATTGGCGCAAACGGCCTCGGTCGTCGGATCGTTAAAGGAGTTTGCCCAGAGGGTGACGATCTCGGCATCGGGATTGGCCTGCGCAACGCCGACAGCAAAGCCGTTGAGCTGCTTGATGGGGTCGGGGAACGGAATACTGGAGACATAGCCGATCTTGTTGGCCTTCGTCATATTGCCCGCCAGCAGGCCGGTCATATAGCGGCCCTGCTCCAGCTTCGCAATGTACACGGACATATTTTCGGCCGTCTCATAGCCGGAGCCGTTGATGAAGGTAACATCGGGGAACTCATCGGCAAGCGCCAGCATATAGTCCACATAATCGAAGGAAGTGCCGACAATGATCTCGCAGCCGTCATTGATATACTCTCTCATGACGCGCTCGCAGTCGGCGCCGCCTGCGATATTCTCGACCTTATAGGTCTCGACGTTCTCGCAATGCTCCTCCAGATAGAGTCTTGCGTTTTCAGAGGTCTGCGCCCACGCGTCTGTGCTGATGATCGCGCTGAACACAAAGCCGATTTTGATCACGCGGTTCGGGTCCTTCCCGGAAGCGGACGGGCTTTCGGGGCTGTCCGGCGTTTCCGACTTGCATCCGGTCAGCGCCAGAGAGCACAAGACCGCCACTGCAAGCAACACTGCAATCAACTTTTTCATTTTCTTAGTCCTCCTTCATATTTTTATAGGTTTTCACCCATAATCACATTTTTACTTTTTTAACTTGTGAAGGATATAGGCCGTATAGAGATAGAACAGATCTTCAAAGACACGCGGATTCTTGCCGGTGATCTCCTGAATGCGGTCCAGGCGGTATTTCAGCGTGTTGCGGTGGATGAAGAGCTTGTTGATGACCTCAGCCTGATTGCCGCTCTCCTTAAAGAAGATCTCAAGTGTCTGTACCAGATCCTCGTAGACCGTCTGCTCGAAAAGGTCGTTCACCTTTGCATCGAGCTGCATCTGCCGCAGGCCGGAGATCGCATAAGCAACCTCAAAATCCTTGTAGTCATAGACCATGTTTTCCGGATACAGGCGTCTGCCTGCGAACATGGTGTTCTGCGCGGTGACGAACGACTCGTTGAGGTTCGTTGCGACACGGCCGATGGCGATCTTGACATCGTTGAACAGCGCGCTGAGCTGCTTCAAAATGCCCGGATCATAGTCCTTTTTCATAATCAGGACAAGGCTTTTATTATTCAGGCAGACATAATAATTGGAGTGCGGGAGGATGCTCTCGACCGCCTTTTGGGCGCTCAGCGGGTTCCATATCCCGTCGATCAGGATCACGCTGTATTCCTCCGACACATCCACGCCGTTGCGGATGCCCCTGCGGTAAAACGCCAGGGAGTATTCACCCGGTGTGTTGAGCCACTCGCTCAGGAACTCGAAATTGATAATATCGCTCACCTGTGTCGCGTCCTTCATGTACGGCTGATAGATCACACTCTCTCCGACCGCCTTGACGATCGAGGTCAGACGCTTGACTTTCTCCGTATCGCCGAGCATGAGCACGGCGCCCACGCAAATGTCCTTAAAGAACAGCGGCGTGGCGGTCTCATTGCCCTCGACCAGCCGCTCGTTATAGGGCTTGGTGGAGGTCGCCTGCTCAACGCACTGCTTGGCAAGCATGGAGACGCGGTTGATGCGTCCCGTGTCCGAGCTGGAGAGGATCGTGCCGCTCTCGTCGCACAGGCTCACGCCGTCCGGAATGATCTCCATGAGCTGAAAGACGATATTCTTCGCCTGCGCCACGGAAAGGTACACGTTCATACCGTCGCCTTCCCTTCCCGCACCCAGCGGATGCGTGTCTCGTCAAAGCGATCCTCGTACTGCGCCTCTTTTGCGGGATAGCCGACGGGGATCGCCGCAAAGGGCACACAGCGCTCCGGCAGGGAAAACGCCTCCCGGATCGCCTGCATACGATCCTGCCGCGGATACATCCCCAGCCAGACCGCACCTAAGCCGAGCTCCGTCGCCCGGATCAGAATATTCTCCGTGCAGGCGCTGACATCCTGCACCCACCACGGGCTGTTCGCCGCGATGCGCTCCATGTTCGCAAGCACCACGATGACCGCGGCAGCATTGCGGCACATCTTCGCATAAGGGCTGGCCTGCGCAAGGCTTTGCTTTCCCGCCTCGCTGCACACGACCAAAAACTCCCACGGGCGTTCATTGCGCGCCGACGGCGCCTGCATTCCCGCCGCGACGAGCTGCCGGAGCTGCTCGTCGGTAACCGCCGCCTGCGTATACTCCCTGCAAGAACGGCGTCGCATAACAGAACTGATAATTTCCATTTTCTGTCTCCTTTTTTAGCTCGGAAGACACAGGTTTTATGGTATTCGACGGGCTTCTCACAGCCCGATACTACCACACCTACATATGCCTTTGCAAGCATTATTTCGCTGTTTTTCGTCATTTCGTTCAGATGCACAATCGTTATTTTCTTTCCTTTGTGCAAAAATTCACAAATCCCCGCGCAGGAGGATCATTACTGCAAAACGAGAGAACCCCGAAGGGATTCTCTCGCAAAGAGCGACCGCAGTATGATTCATAACACGGCAAAGCGGCGGAGCGCGAAAAGGATCCCGTCGTCGTTGCAGTCGCGGGTAACAAAGTCCGCGGCGGCGTGTGCGCCCGCCGATGCCGCCGCCATCGCAACGCCGATACCCGCCGCCCGCAGCATCCCGGCGTCGTTGTCGGAGTCCCCGAACGCCATACACTCCGCGGGTTCCAGCCCGAAATGCTTCAGCGTAGCCAGAAACGCCTGTTCCTTGCCGCCCTCGGACGAAAAAATATCGTGCCCGAACGCGTGCCATTGCGTTTTCGTGCAATGCGGAAGCAGCGCCATCGGCAGCTTTTCCGGCGGCAGGAACAGGGAAAACTTGTAAACCGGATCCCGGCACAGCTCCCGCAGGTCGCCCTGCATCGGCACCGGTGTGTGGATGTCCGACAACGCCTTTTCGGCAGCGGGATCGGTGTGGTTGATCGCGCTCTGCCCGGCGCTGACCATCCAGCAGGAGACGCCGTGCGCATCAACCCATTGCAGCAAGCGGTCGAGATCGCCCGTGTCGACCGGTGTGGAAAAGTAAGCCCTCCCCTGCCCGTCCGTCGCAAGCTGCCCGTTGTTCAGCAGGTAACCGTCGAAGCGCAGACCGTCCAGCAGATGCGCCGCCTCGATCTCGAAGCGCGACCGCCCCGTTGCGACAAAGCATAAGATCCCTTTTTCCCGCAGCGCATCCAGCGCCGCATAAGCAGAGGCGGGAATCGCTCTCGTCTCCCACGAGATTAAGGTTCCGTCAATATCGAAAAATACAGCCTTTATCATGTTGTCTCTCCCGGCGGCGATGCCACCGTTCTTTCAATCAGATTTTGTGAGAAACCCGACTGATGGTTTCATTATATCCACAAAGCCGTCGCGTGTCAAGCGGCGCATCCGCTGCCGGAGCCCGCTGCCCTTTGCCCCCGTTTTTCCCGTCCGTTCATCGTTCCAGCTTCCAACCGTGATCGCCGTGATAGATCATCTGCTTTGTCATACCGCCGTCGATGCAGATGTTCTCGCCGGTAAGGAAGCCGGCCTTCTCGGAGCAGAGAAACAGCACCAAGTCCGCGACGTCCTTCGGCGTTCCGACGCGCCCTGCCGGCTGCTGCACGGCATCCGGCCCCTCGTACACGCGGTAGTCCGTGTCGATCCAGCCGGGAGAGACGGAATTGACCCGTATTCTCCCCGCAAAGCTGACCGCCAGCGCGTGGGTCAGGGCTGCGATGCCGCCCTTGGCGGCCGTATAGCTCTCGGTCTGCGGCTGGCTCATCCGGTCTCTGGAGGACGAGATATTGACGATCGCGCCGCCCTTCCCGAAATGCGCCGCAAAGAGCTTGCTCAGGTAAAACGGCGCGGTGACCCCGACGGATAGCGCGTACTGAAATTCTTCGTAAGCGCAGTCCGCGATCCCCTTCATCAGCGGCAGCGCGTTATTGACCAGATAGTCCACATGACCGCGCTTTTTCAGCACATCGGCGGCGAACGCCTCCAGCGTCTCTTTATTGCCGACATCCCCGACAAAATGTGCGCCCGGTGCGATGTCGATGATCTCGACCGCCGCGCCCTCGCTGCGGAAGGCGTCTGCGATTGCCTTCCCTATGCCATGCGCACCGCCGGTGACGACCGCAACTCTGTCTTTGAAGCTCATTCTTTCTACCTCTTTCCATACGGTGTCCCGCTCACTATTCGCATTATAACCGCACCCATTCAGGCCGTCAAGCATCATTGCGGAAAACCGCCGTCACATGGCACAACGGACGGGCTTTCCCCAGAGGGAAAGCTCGTCCGTTGTTTGCGCGGAGAATTGGTTTTTACACCAGCTGACGGATCAGGCCCTTGATCTCCTCCACGGAAGCGGCCTTGGGGTTGCCGGGCGCACAGGCGTCAGCGTAGGCGGACTGGGCCAGGAAGTCCAGATCCTCTTCCTTGATGGCTGCGAGCTTGGTGGGAATGCCCACGTCAACGCTGAGCTGGCGGACGGCGTCCACGGCAGCCTTGCGGTAGGTTGCCTGATCCATGCCGTTGGTGTCCACACCCATGGCCTCGGCAATGGCCTTGTACTTCTCGCCGGTGACCTCGGCGTTATACTCCATGACGATGGGCAGCATCATGGCGCAGGCAACGCCATGCGGCGTGTCATAGACCGCGCCCAGGGTGTGCGCGACGGAGTGGGCAATGCCCAGGCCCACGTTGGAGAACGCCATGCCGGTGACAAACTGGCCCAGCGCCATCCCCTCGCGGCCTTCGGCCTCGTTTGCCACCGCACCGCGCAGATTCCTGGCGATCAGCCGGATGGCCTCCAGATTCAGGCAGTCAGCCAGCTCCCATGCGGCCTTGGTGGTGTAGCCCTCGATGGCGTGGGTCAACGCGTCCATGCCGGTGGCGGCGGTCAGCCCCTTGGGCATGGTGGACATCATGTCAGGGTCAACGATGGCGATGTCGGGGATGTCATTGGTGTCCACGCAGACGAACTTGCGCTTGCGCTCCACATCGGTGATGACATAATTGATGGTAGCCTCGGCTGCGGTGCCGGCGGTGGTGGGGACGGCGATGGTGAATACGGTGCGGTTTCTGGTGGGAGCAACGCCCTCCAGACTGCGAACGTCCGCAAATTCGGGGTTGTTGATGATGATGCCGATGGCCTTGCCGGTATCCATGGAGGAACCGCCGCCGATGGTAATCATGTAGTCCGCGCCGGATGCCTTGTAAGCAGCCACGCCGGACTGGACGTTCTCAATGGTGGGATTGGGCTTGATGTCGGAGTAAACCTCATAGGCCATACCCGCCTCGTCCAACAGGTCGGTGACCTTCCCGGTGACGCCGAACTTCACCAGATCGGGGTCAGAGGCAACAAAAGCCTTCTTGTAGCCCTTGGCGGCCACCAGCCCGGGGATCTCCTTGATCGCGCCCTTGCCGTGGTAGGAAATTGCGTTCAGAACAAAACGATTGACCATGATACATTCCTCCAAAATGAATTGATTCAGGCAAGCCTCAGGAAGCTCTGAATAAGTATATTATAATCGATAAAAAAGCATCTGTAAAGAGACTGTATCATATTTTGCCTTCTTTTCGCCGGCGCAGCTTCTTTCAGGCGGCGT
>CAMEMX010000052.1 GCA_945927915.1 uncultured Clostridia bacterium | reverse complement strand
GCAGCAGACGCACCGTCACGGAAAACGGGTTTTCCGTCTCGTCCGTCACGCGGCAGAGGACGGCGTTGTCGTCCCCGCCGGCACAGATGTCGTGCATTCGGAGGCCGACGAAGGCCGTCTCCGGCGTTGCGCCGCGCACGCGCAGCGTCAGGTTCCAATCCTGCGCGAAAATGTGCGTTTCGTCGACGAATTTCGCGCGCGAGACGTTCTTGCAGCCGGTCAGAAGCGCCGCGCTGCGCGTATTCGGCGCGGCGAAGACCTCTTTTTTGCCGCCCAGCGCCTCGATCACGCCCTCGCCCATTACCGCCACGCGGTCGGACAGGCGGTAGACCTCGTCGCGGTCGTGCGAGACGAGCAGGACGGTCTTGCCGAATTGGCGCAAAACCTCCGCCATCTCGCGCTCGAGCCGGAAGCGCAGGTGGCTGTCCAGCGCGGAGAACGGCTCGTCGAGCAGCAGGGCGCGCGGCTCGGACAGCAGAATGCGCGCCAGCGCGGTGCGCTGCTGCTGCCCGCCGGAGAGCTGCGACGGATAGTGCGGCAGCAGCTCAGTCAGGCCGAAGCGCTCCGCCGCCGCCATGACCCGCGCGTCGCGGCTTTTTCTGTCCCCGTCCCGCCTTGCCCCGGCGCGCAGGTTTTGCAGCACCGTCATGTTCGGAAACAGGGCATAGTTCTGGAACATCAGCCCCGTGCGCCGCTGCTGCGGGCTGAGGTCGATGTGCTTTTCGGAATCGAACAGGGTCTGCCCGTCGAGGACGATGCGGCCTTTGTCCGGCCGCTCGATGCCCGCGATGCACTTGAGCGTCATGCTCTTGCCGCAGCCCGACGCGCCCAGAAGCGCCAGGATCTCGTCCCCCGCCTCCAGCTTCACGCGCAGGCGGAAGCTGCCGAGGCGCTTTTCAAAATCAGCATAAAGTGACATTATTTCCGCCTCCCCGTTTTCTTCTCAAGGAGGTTGACCGCCAGCAGGACGACGAAGGAGATGGCGAGGTTGACGAGCACCCATTTGAACGCGAGGGCGTCGTCGTTCGTGCGCCAGAGCTGGTAGACCGTCGTCGAGATCGTGGCGGTGCGGCCCGGCGTGTAGCCCGCGATCATGCTCGTCGCGCCGTATTCGCCCAGCGCGCGGGCAAAGGCAAGCACCGTCCCGGCGAGGATGCCCTGCCGGCAGCAGGGCATACGGATGCGCCAGAAAATGTAGCGGTTCGACAGGCCGAGCGACCGCGCCGAATAGGCAAGCGTCTCGTCAAACGACTCGAACGCGCCGCGCGCCGTGCGGTACATCAGCGGGAAGATGACCACGGCGGTGGCGAAAATCGCAGACCACCACGTCATCGTCAGCCGCAGGCCGAACGTCTCCAGAAACCACGCGCCGACAAGGCGCTTCGGCCCCAGCACGCGCAGCAGCAGAAAGCCGACCACCGTCGGCGGGAGCACCAGCGGCAGCGTCAGGATCACGTCGAGGACGCCCTTGACCACGCGCGGCGCTTTTGCTATGTAATATGCCGCAAAGATGCCGACGAAGAAGATGATCGCCGTGCTGATCCCCGCGACACGCAGAGAATTCCAAAGCGGAAACAGATCCATTCGCCCACCTCCTGTCCCTTATCGTCTGCCGCAGCAGGGGCTCCCCCGCTGCGGCAGATAAGGATCGTTATCCGAGCGGCGTGAAGCCGACGGCGGAGAAGACCTCCGCTGCCTCGGCGCTCGTCAGGAAGGCGAGGAAATCCTGCGCCGTTTCGGCGTTCTTCGACGCCTTGAGCACGGCGGCGGGATAGATGACCTGACCGCACATCTCGGCGGTCGCCGTGTCCACCACGGTCAGACCCGCGGAGGCGGCGTCGGTCTGGTAGATGATGCCGCAGTCGACCGCGCCCTCGCTGACCTGTGTGGTGACCTCCTTGACGTTCGTGCCGTAGGTCAGGCAGCCGGCCTGCGCCAGCGCGGCCTCGTCAAGCTCGTAGTAGGCAAGGATCTTCTGCGTATACTGCCCGACGGGCACGTCCGCGTTGCCCATGGCGAGCAGGACGGTGCCGTTTTGCAGGCCGTCGCGCAGATCCTCATAGGAATGGATGTTTTTGGGGTTGCCCTCCGGCACGGCCAGCGCGACCTTGTTTTCCAGAATGTTGAAGCGGCTGCCCTCTAAGATGTAGTCCAGACCGTCCACGTTGACCGCGGGATCGGCGTTGATGTCGAGCTGGTTCATCTGCTTCTGCCCGGCGGAGATGAAGACGTCGCACACGGCGCCCTCCTCGATCTGGGTCTTGAGCGTGCCGGACGAGTCGAAGTTAAAGACAATGGTCACGTTTTCGTGCGTTGCCATGTAGCGGTCGCCAAGCTCGGTCAGCGTCTCGGTCATCGAGGCGGCGGCGAAGACGACGAGCTCGACCTTCTCCGGCGCGGTGGGGACGGGATCGGTCGGCACGACGGGCTCCGGGGTGCTTTCGGTGGGCGTGGGCGTCTCTACCGCACAGCCTGCCAGCAGGCACAGGAGCAGGGAGAGACAGAGTAACAGTGCGGTCGTTTTTTTCACGGGTCGTTCCTCCTGTTTCAGGAAGCTCTGAATGAATCTGCTGAGCGACGCAGAACGATCCTTCAGAGTTCCCCATATAATCTCTGTCTCCTTTTCAAATACGGAAGGCCGTTTCGTTTCCAAAGCGACCCTTTGTCGTCCGGGCGACCGGCCGCCGCTCCATAGTCGTGACATTAGGAACGGAGGCTCGAAGACACCTTCATTATACCTGCGCAAGGACGTGCTGTCAACCGTTTGTCGAGCGTTATTTTTTCAAAAGAATAATGATAACGGAAAGAAATATTTTCTTTTGCTCTGTAAATCCGCGTCTCCCTGTGATATAATAAATTTTAATCAACCCGGCAAACGGAGGGAACGCGCATGAAAAAAACAGTCCGCACGCAATGGTATCTCGTCGCGCTGACGCTGCTTGCAGCCGTGCTCGGCGCGGTGCTGCGGCGCTCTCAGCTTTTATATGAGCTGCTGCCCGACGGCAGCCTCGCGGAGGGCAGCTCCCTGCACCGCGTGCTCGCCGTCCTGAGCGGTGTGTGGCTGGCTGCTGCGGCAGGTCTGCTGCTCCCGCTGGAGAAGAAGCAGCGCTGGCAGGACTTCTTCACGCCCTCCGTCGTGCCGAACCTTCTGCAGCTTGCCGCCGCCGGAATGCTGATACTCGGCAACATCCTGCTGTGGGTCGAGGGCAGAACGCCCGTCACCGCGCTGGCGACGCAGTCGCCCGCCGTGTCCGAGGCGCTTTCGTTCATGCTCGCGCCGCTGGGCATCGTGACCGCGCTGTGCATCGCGGCGTTCGCCTTCTCCTGCCTGCGCAGCAGGCGCCCGTCTCCCCTGCTTTACATGATCGCCAGCATCTATCTGGTCGTGCGGCTGATCGTCTATTTCCAGGAGTGGAACATCGACCCGTCCATCCACGACTACGCCTTCCAGCTCCTTGCCGCCATCTGCTGTATGCTCGCGGCGTTCCAGCTCGCCGGCTTCTCGTTTGACAAGGGCAAGCGGCGCATGACCCTGTTCTGGGCGCTCAGCGCGGTCGTCTTCTGCGGCATCACGACGGCGGATATGCTCGTGCGCGGCTCGGCGCACGACACGCTCGTCAATTCCGGCCTGCTTGTGTCCCTCGCTGTCAGCAGCGGTCAGCTCCTTTTCACGCGGTGAGCCATGTATAGTGCGGCAGCGGCTCGTCAAACAGCAGCCGGCGCAGGCCGTCCTCGCAGAAAATGCCGATGCCGCACAGCGGGAACCACAGCAGCGTGAACGGCAGGCAGATCTGCCCCAGCAGATTCATCGGCACGGCGGAATAATCCCACACGCCGAGGTGCATCACCCGGTTGACGAGCATCCCCGTCCAGAACTCGAAAAACGTCACGATGAGCGCGCCGATCGCCATCTGCGCCAGCACGCTCAGGCGGAACCGGCGGTTCAGCCCGCCGACAAGATAGAAGCACAGCCCGCCCAGCAGGAACATGCTGCCGTGCGTCCAGCCGCGCCAGAGCAGCTCCACGCCGCAGTAAAACATCCCACCGAGATAAAAAACGACCGTCTCGCGCCACAGGCGCATCCATTTGCTTTGCATATTGGTTCCTCCGTTTTTTGGTATTTGGGAGCAGCGCCGCTCCCACGCCCATCATGCCCGCACAGCCCGCGTTTCATACCGCCGGAAAAAAGTTTACGAAAAACGCAGAAAACGCTTGACAAATCGGTTTCTTTTATATATAATCATTTTGCTGTTTCGGCGGCAGAATTTCATATGGCGGCATAGCTCAGTTGGTAGAGCATTCGGTTCATACCCGGAGTGTCATCTGTTCGAGTCAGATTGCCGCTACCAGGCCCGTTGGTCAAGTGGTTAAGACACCGCCCTTTCACGGCGGTAACATGGGTTCGAGTCCCGTACGGGTCACCACGAAAAAGCCCACATTTGTCAGGCAGACAAATGTGGGCTTTTTCGAACGAAGTGTGCCTTTCGGCACGAGAAGTGATGCTTCGCATCGTGAAGCTGCTGCGCAGTGAAGTGCCTGCGGGCGTGAGTGGCACACTTCACTTCACATTGTGCGCAGCACGATGCTTCACAGCGGCAGCGCCGCTGCTTCACTTGGCGAAGCCAAACTTCACTTAATATTGAAACAGAAAACCTCCTGTTGCTTTACAAAACAGATTACATCACAGAAGCGGAATATAGATCACTTGATTCCGCCTGCACAAGAATTCGCGTTATGCTTATTTCCTCCATCAATACCGCAAAGGAGAATGTCAAATGAACGTCACAATCGGCGCCTTGCAGGCGTACTTATCCGACCGCTACGGCGGCTGGGCCAGCGAACAGAGCCTGTTCATGAAGCTGGTGGAGGAGCTCGGCGAGGTTGCGGAGGTTTTGAACAAAAGGGCAGGAAGGAAGTTTTCAGACGAGCGCAACCTTCAGGAGGAACTTGGGACAGAATTGGCAGATATGATCCACTATATCGTTGCGATTGCGGCGATCAACAACATCGACCTGAACGACACGATCCTCCGAAAGGACAAGGCGGCCTCCGTTAAGTATCACCACGAGATCAACCTGGAGACCTTTCTTTCCGATATGACATAGACGGCAAGCGCCCGCGGGCGCTTGCCGTCTCCGCTTTACGGGCGCAGTCCGTGCGGCAGGTGGTATAAGCTGCACCCCCGCGCGGCAAAAATAGGTTTGACAAATCTTATTTTTATGTTATACTTCACCACGAAACCAAAATCGACCTTTTTCGGAGGAACCCCTATGGCAAAATTTTCCGACGTCCTGCTCGCGAGCGACTTTGACCGCACGCTGTCCGGCTGCGACGGCACCATCCCGCAGGCCAACCTCGACGCCATCCGCTATTTCATGGACGAGGGCGGCGCCTTCACCGTCGCCAGCGGCAGGAGCATCCCCCTGTTTCGCCAGAAGGCCGCGCTCGTGCCGGTCAATGCGCCTTGCATCCTCAGCAACGGTGCAATTTTATATGACTACAACACCGAGACGCTCCTGCGCTGCGAGCCGCTCGACGAGGACTTCGCCCCGAAGATCATCGCCGCCGCCCGCGCCTACGACAACTCGCTGAGCGTCGAGGTGCAGTGCCTCGACAAGCACTATATCTACGGCTCCGGCACCCGGCGCGACGCCTTTCTCGCTGCCAGCGGCGTCACGCCCATCCACACCGAGACCGACCCGCCCTTCCCGTGGATGAAGATCGTCGTCTGCGCGGCGGATGACCACGTCATCGAGAGCTACGACGAGGTCGCGCCCGAAAAGCTCGAAAAATTCCGCCTGCTGATGGAATACATCGACCGCTTCTGCCGCGAAAAGTGCTGCGCCACGCGCTCGATGCCCCGCCTGATTGAGATCGGCACGAACGCCTGCGACAAGGGCACGGCTGCGCGCACGCTTGCCAACACCCTCGGACGGAAAACCCTCGTCTGCGCGGGCGACGCGATGAACGATCTGGCCATGCTCCGCGAGGCGGACCTCGCGTTCTGCCCCGCCGACTGCGACCCCGCCCTGCGCACCCTGCCGTTCCTGCGTCTGGTCAGTCCGTGCAGCAAGGGCGCCGTTGCCGACGTCATCCGCGCCCTGGACGAGGCGCGGTCATAAAGCAGATTGCCTCAACGAAGAGCGCACCCTCCGGCACGAGGGTGCGCTCTTTTTCAGGAGATATTTGCTTTGTTATTGCAGATCTGCGCCCATTTCGCAGGTATAAAGCCAGGCGATGGTGTCGCCGTCGCTGACGGCGTATTCCGAACAGCCGTAATTCGGGATGACGCCGTTTACCGCGTAGAGCCAGCCGGAACCGCTGCCGCAGTCGCGCTCATAGAGATTGCCGATGCCCTCGACATAGACGGTGTTATAGATCGGCGAGGTCGAAAACTCCAGCGCAATGCCGTATTCCCGCGTGACGCGCTGCAGGACGGTAAAGACCGTGTCGCCCTCCTCGATCGTGACCGTGACCGTGCCGAGTATCCATCCGCTCTCCGGCACGATGGCCTCCTTGCCCGGCGTCAGATCGTCCATGTGCGACAGCACCGTCGTGCAGGAGATTGAGATCGTGCATTGCGGCACGGGCGGCTCGGTCGATGGCTCCGTCGGCGGTTCGGTCGCCGGTTCGGTTGGAGCTTCGGTCGGAGCTTCGGTCGGCGGCTGCGTGGACGGCTCCGCGGAAGGCTCGGTCACAGGCTCCGTCACAGGCTGCGTCCCCGCAGTCGTGGTCGAGGGCTGCTCCGGCTCCGTTTCGGAGGGCGCGGGCTGTGTCTCAGAGGGCGCTGCCGGCTGCGTTTCGGACGGATCGGCAGGCTTCGTCCCGGACGGATCGGTGGGCTGCACGGACAGCGCGGTGGGAGCGGTCGGCTCCCGCGGCGCTTCGCTGTCTCCGAAGAAGAACGCCGCCGCCAGCACCACCACGATCACCGCCGCGGCGATCGCCGCATAGTGCCATTTTTTCATTTGGCAAGGAAGCGGCAGAGCATCGCCGCAGCCTGTGCGCGGGTCGCGGTGCCCTGCGGGTCGAGGCGGTTGCCGTCGGTGCCGTTGATGATGCCGGAAGAGACGGCCCAGTTCATCGCGTCAAGCGCCCAGTCGGAGACGCTTTCCGCGTCGGCAAAGGACGCGGTCGAAGCCTCGGCTTCCGGCTCGCCGGCGTAGCGCCACAGGATCGTGGCAAATTCCTCGCGGGTGACGGGCAGCTCCGGTGCGAAGCAGTTGTCGCCGACGCCGCCGACGATGCCCTCGCTCTGCGCCCAGGCGACCTCCTCGGTGTACCACGCGTCCGCCGCGACGTCCGCGAAGGTGGACTTCTCCTGCGCCGTTGCGCCCGCTGCGCGGTAGAGGATGGCAACGAGCATGGCGCGGGTAATCTCGCCCTCGGGGGCGAACTCGGTCAGGGAGGTGCCGTTCATCAGGCCCAGCTCGGTCGCGGTGCAGATCTCCTGCCGCGCCCAGTGACCGTCTACGTCCGTATAGCGCAGGCAGTCATGCGCCTTGACGCAGATGCGGAAGTATGCGACGTATTTGCCGCCGAGGGTGGAGACGCTGCAATCGACATCCTGCGCGAAGTCGGCGTCCTTCAGGCCGATAACGATGGCATAGTGCGGGTCGAGCGAGGTCGTATAGGTCAGGCCGTCGGCCTTGCCGTCGTAGCCGAGGTCGAAAGTCAGCACGAACGGGTCGTCCTTCGTGCCCTTGCCCTCTGCCGCCTCGCCGTCGACAAAGTAGCTCGCCGTCATGTTATAGTTCTCATCAAATGTGACCGTGCGGGTCATGTGCTTCGTCACGCCGCCGAGGGTAATGTCCGTGAAGACGGGCAGGCCGTAGAAGCCCGTGCCGATGTCGTCGGTCGTGGTGTCGAGGTTCATCGTATAGTGGAGCTGCAGCACGTCACCTGCCTTGGGCGTGATCGAGCCGAGGCCCCAGTTGGAGAAATCGTCATTATTATAAGAGAGCATCCAGCCGGAATAGCCGCCGAGGCTGCCCAGGCCGTTGACCTCGGTGATGTAGCCCTCCGCGACGCCCTTGGCGTCGATGCCGTTGGCGTCGAACGCAGCCTGCAGCACCTCCGCCGCGGTCATGCCCTCGTGCAGCGTCACGGGGACGTCCGCCAGAATGACGCCGGTCTCGCTGGCGTTTTCGGCGCCGGCGGCAACGGCGGTGTAGTCATATACGCCGACATAGGCGTAGGACAGAGCGTCCGTCATGTCGTAGAGCGTGGTCTTGCCGTCCAGCAGGCGCTCATAGCCCGCGAGGGCATAGCCGACCTGCTGCGTGGCCAGAAGGTTCGCCTTGCGGTCGGCGTGACCGAACGCGACACCCTCGCCGTCTGCGAGGTAGGAGAAGATCGCGCTGCCGAGCCATGCGCCGTTTTCCTTGACGAAGCGGCTGTCGGTCGCCGGGTCGATGCCGAGGCAGCACAGCGCCAGAAGCACCTGCGCGGGGGATTCGGAGCAGGCCGTGCCCCAGACGACGTAGCCGCCGTCGTCCTGCTGCAAAGCGCTCAGGACGTCAAGACCGCGGTCGACCGCCGCCTTGACCTCCGCCTGCGCATAGTAGGGCGCAAGCGCCTGAATGACCATCGCGGTCATGTCGACGTCCGCGACGCTGCCGAAGAACGCCCAGCCGCCGCCCTCCAGCTCCTTGTCCAGCAGCTCCTGCACATAGCGCTCGCGGGTCGCGGTCGCGCCCTCGGGCAGGCTGTAGTTGCCGCAGTCAAGGGCGAGCAGCGCATAGAGCGTGCCGTTGATGCCCTGCCGGGAGGTTTTGTCAAAATCGCCGAGCGGCGCGATCATGCTGTATCCGGCGAAATTCGCCGCGTCCATGCCGCAGGCGGTCAGCGCCAGCGTGATGCGCGAATAGGTGGTGTTGTTGTTGGCGTCCATGACGCCTTCGGCGGCCCGGATCTTCTCGTTCATGTACGCGAGATAGGCCGCGCGCAGCTCGTTGGAGAGGTTGCCGCTGCGGGCAAGCTGGAAGATCGTCCAGTCGCTGTAGACGCCCTCCGTGCGTGCAGCGTCGAGATAGGCCGACACGCCGTCGACGGCGTCTGCCACCGTCATGGGCAGCGCCGCGGCCTCCGCCGCGAACGCCGCGGGCAGTACGCCGGCAATCAGCGCCAGCGCCAGAAGCAAAGCGATCAGTTTTTTCATAATTTTCCTCCTTAAATCAAAACGCTCAGTCTTGCGATTTTGTTATATAAAATGTCAAAAACGGCTATGGCACGATGCCACAGCCGTTTTTCTGTGATAATACAAAACCCTTCTTGTAGGTCTTCTGACTTGCGCTTAGGATCGGACGATCTGCGAACGCGCTCCGCCTTCCCGGTTTCCCAGTGACTGACTTTCGTCAACGAGCGGCGCCCTCGGCGCTTACAGCGGCGGTTACCGCGGGGACTTGCACCCCATTCCCTTGTTCATCTCCGCGCCCG
>CAMEMX010000051.1 GCA_945927915.1 uncultured Clostridia bacterium | reverse complement strand
CGGAAAACCGCGGCGTCTTCGAGCATCGCAAACTTTCTCCCGCTTTTTCCGTTTTTTCGCAAAATAACGGTTGACAAATTCCATTTTCACAGGTAAAATAGATAAGCCTGCGGACAAGCAGGCGATCCTTGCCGCCGGCGCGACCGGCGGCCAAAAGTCCAAAAGGAGGTGCAAACAACAATGGCTAAGATTTCCGGCAAGTATGAGATCGTCTATATCATCGACCCCGCCAAGGGTGAAGAGGGTATCGCCGCTCTCGTGGAAAAGTTCAAGGCGATGGTTGAGGCAGAAGGTACTCTCACGGGTATCGAGGAGTGGGGCAAGCGTCGGCTCGCCTACCCGATCAACGACCTGCCCGAAGGCTACTATGTCCTGATGAACTGCGAGTGCAAGCCCGAGCTTCCCGCCGAGCTGGACCGCGTGTTCAAGATCACGGACGGCATTCTGCGTTCCATCATCGTCGCAGTCGAAGAGTAAGGAGGCCCTTTCATGCTGAACCATATCGTTCTCATGGGTCGTCTTACCCGTGACCCCGAGCTTCGTCGGACGAGTTCCGGCGTCGCCGTGGCCACATTCTCCCTCGCCGTTGACCGCGATTTCGCCAGCAGCGCAACGGGAGAAAAGGAAACGGATTTTATCGACATCGTCGCTTGGCGCAGCACTGCTGAATTCGTCAGCAAGTATTTCACCAAGGGCCGCATGGCGGTCGTTTCCGGTCGTCTCCAGATCCGTAACTGGAACGACAAAGAGGGCAACAAGCGCCGCAGCGCCGAGGTCATCGCCGACAACGTCTATTTCGGCGACTCCAAGCGCGACAACAACAGCGGCGACAACGGTTATTCCGCGCCGAGCTACGGCAACCCGCCTCCCGCTCCCGCCAATAACTATGGCTATGCCGCTCCCGCGGCTCCGGCTCCCGCCTCCGACTTCTCGATGATCGAGGACGACGACAGCCAGCTGCCCTTCTAAGCAACTTTTCCACTTGAGTATTTGAAGAAGGAGGATTTCATCATGGCTATGAACGACAAGGCCCGCCCGCGTAAGCGCAAGAAGGTATGTAACTTCTGCGTCGACAAGGTCACGAGCATTGATTTCAAGGACTCCGCCAAGCTCCGCCGCTATACGTCCGAGCGCGGCAAGATCCTGCCCCGCCGTACCACCGGCACCTGCGCTGCCCATCAGCGCCAGCTGACGATCGCCATCAAGCGCGCCCGTCAGATCGCTCTGCTTCCCTACGTCGCAGACTGATTGCAAGAATGAAGCCTCTCCACAAAAGCGTGGGGAGGCTTTTTCTCTCTTGATCCGTTCGTGCAAGCGGACACCACGGTTCCTGTACCGGCGCGCCGGGGTCGTCGCGCCCTACGTCTGGCATAGATAGGACATATTATCCAAAATATCAATAGGACGCATTGTCCTGCGGTATGATAGCTTTCGGGTGATACGATGGAGCTGCGAATCCGTGATCTGCGGGAGGACCGCGATCTGACGCAAAAACAAATTGCAGAATATCTGCTCTGCGACCAGTCGCTGTATTCCAAATATGAGCGCGGGGAACGCCCGCTGCCGCTGGAATACGCCGTGAAGCTGGCGCAGTTTTACCACGTCAGCCTGGACTATCTCGTCGGCCTGACTGACCGCGCAACAGACAAACAGTAACCTCTCTGCGAGTGGCTCGCAGAGAGGTTACTGTTTATTTCTTCTGGCTTTCCAGCCATTTGGCGAGGGCGTCGGCCATGCCGGTGTTGATGGACTTTTCCTCTTTCTGATTCTGCATGAATTTCGCCACGTCGCGCTTGCCCGCCCCGGCGCTCTCCCTGCGCTCCTTGAACGCCGAAAGCTTCTCGCGGTAGCCGCAGACGCAGGCGAACATCTGGTTTTCGCCCTCGCCGCGCAGCTCCATCTTTTTGAAGCAGTTCGGGCAGCGCGCGTTCGTCACCTGCGTGACGCTCTTGCGGTAGCCGCACGCGCGGTCGGGGCAGACGAGCATTTCGCCGCGCTTGCCCTTGACGAGCAGGAGGAATTTGCCGCAGTCGGGGCAGGTCTTGCGCGTCTGGTTGTCGTGGGTGTATTTTGCGTCGCTCGCCTTGACGGCGGCGACCAGTTTTGTCGCGTAGACGCGCATCTCCTCGACGAATTTCGTGTCGCGCTCCAGACCCTTGGCGATCCGTGCCAGCCTGTCCTCCCACTGGGCGGTCAGGGCAGCCGAGCGCAGGTCGGCAGGCGCCAGCTCAACAAGCTGCATTCCCTTTGAGGTCGGGACAAGCTCCTTGCCGCGCCGCTCGATGTAAAAGGCGGAAAACAGCTTTTCGATGATGTCCGCGCGGGTCGCGGGCGTGCCGAGGCCGCTCGTCTCCTCCAATATTTTGCGCAGATTCTTGTCCTCGACCTGTGCCTGCGGATGCTCCATCGCGGTGAGCAGGGTCGCCTCGGTGTAGCGCGGCGGAGGCGGCGTCTTGCCGCTCGTCACCTGCACGGCGCTGACACGCAGCCGCTGCCCCTGCGTAACGGGCGGGAGGGACTGCGTGTCCTCCTCGTCCTCGTCGAGGGAAAAGCTCCTGTCATAGACCGCGCGCCAGCCCATATTCTGAATGATCTTGCCCTTTGCCGTGAAGGTGTTGCCCGCGACGGTGAGGGTCAGCTCGACCTCCTCATACTCCTGCGGCGGCATCAAAACCGCCAGGAAACGGCGCACAACAAGGTCATAGATGTTGCGCTCCGGCCCGGAAAGCTGCCATAAATCGGGCGATTCCTCGGTCGGGATGATGGCGTGGTGGTCGGTGACCTTGGCGTTGTTGACAAGGTACTTCGTCTTGAGCGGACGGTTTCGCATAAGCTCCTGCGCGAAGGGCTTATATGGATCGACCATGACCGCCCGCAGGCGCTCCGGCAGAGTCGGCACGACGTCGTCGGAGATATAGCGCGAGTCCGTGCGCGGATAGGTCAGCAGCTTGTGCTGCTCGTAAAGCGACTGCATGAGATTCAGCGTCTCCTTTGCGGAGTAGGCGAACTTCTTGTTCGCGTCGCGCTGCAGCTCCGTCAGGTCGTAGGCCGCGGGCGGCGGTGTCATGCGGCGCATCTTGCGCACCTGCGTCAAAACCGCCTCGCCGTTCTGGCACGCGGCGGCGATTTTTTCCGCCAGCGCCTTGTCGAAGGTGCGGGCGTTGTTGTTTTTGTCGCGCCACGTTGCGCTGAAGCCGCCCGCCTTGAGCCGCACGCCCCAAAAATCCTTGGGGACGAAGCTCCGGATCTCGCGCTCGCGCTGCACGATGAGCGCCAGCGTCGGCGTCTGCACGCGTCCGGCGGAGAGCTGCGCGTTGTGGCGGCAGGTCAGAGCGCGGGTGACGTTCAGGCCCACCAGCCAGTCGGCCTCGCTGCGCGCCTGCGCCGAGCGAAAGAGGTTGTCATATTCGCTCGCCGGACGGAGCTTGGCAAAGCCCTCCCTGATGGCGCGGTCGGTCTGTGAGGAAATCCAAAGCCGTTTGGTCGGCTTCTTCCAGCCGGCCTTCGCCATGATCCACCGCGCGACCAGCTCGCCCTCGCGCCCGGCGTCGGTGGCGATAACCAGCTCGTTAATGTCGCCGCGCTTCATCAGCCCCTGCACGACGCGGAACTGTCTGCCCGTCTGCGGAATGACGACCAGCTTCATATTCTGCGGGAGCATGGGCAGGTCCTCCATGTCCCATTTTTCCCACTTTTTCTCGTAAACGTCCGGGTCGGCAAGCGTCACAAGATGGCCGAGCGCCCAGGTGACGACGTAGCGGTCGCCCTCCAGATAGCCCTCGCCGCCGCGCTTGCAGCCGAGCACGCGTGCAAGCTCCCGCCCGACGGAGGGCTTCTCCGCCAGAACCAGCGTCTTTGCCATCAGTCGATCACCCGGACTTCCGTGATGACGGGCTGCTCCGCTGCCGGAATCGTGCCGTTGCCGTCCGTCGGCTTGGCGTCACGGCAGATGGCGTCCACGACGTCCATGCCGTCCGTGACATAGCCGAAGCAGGCATACTGCCCGTCAAGGAAGGTCGAATCCTGATGGACGATGAAGAACTGCGAGCTGGCGCTGTCCATGCTGAGGCTGTTGCGCGCCATCGAGATCGCGCCGCGCGTGTGGGAAAGCGGGTTTTCCACACCGTTGGCGGAGAACTCGCCCTTGATCGTCTCGTCGGAGCCGCCGAAGCCCGTGCCCTCCGGGTCGCCGCCCTGCACCATGAAGCCCGACATGATGCGGTGGAAGGTCAGGCCGTTATAAAAGCCCTCGTTCGCCAGCTTCAGGAAGTTTTCCACCGTGATGGGCGCGGCGTCCGCGTCCAGCTCCAGCGTGATCGTGCCGTAGTCCTTGACGTCGATCTCGACGTGGTGCTTGCCGCCGCTTGCCGCTTCCTCGTCCTTGCAGCCCGCAAAGAGGCAGGCAACAAGCAGCAGTGCCGTCAAAAGTGCGATCCATTTTTTCATGTTCGTTTCCTCCGTTATTCTTCGATTGTTCCGAGAATCGTGCCGCCGCCGATGAGGTATTCCCCGTCGTAAAAGGCGGCGGTCTGTCCGGGCGTTGCCGCCCGCTGCGGCGTGTCAAAGCGCAGCTCGCAGCCGTTTTCGGTCGGGATGAGCAGCGCGTCGGCAAATTTTGTCGTATACCGCAGCTTTGCCTGCACGCGCACCGGCTGCGTGGGGCGGTCATAGGGCAGATAGTTGACCTCCCCGACCGCGACACGGGTCGAAAACAGCCGCGCCTCGTCTCCGAGCACGACGTCCGTCCCGCGCTTGCCGAGGACATAGGTGCGCTGACCGAGGGCGATGCCCAGGCCGCGCCGCTGCCCCGTGGTGTACGCCTCCATCCCGGCGTGGGGCGCGAGGACGCGTCCGTCCTCCGTGATGAAGCTGCCTGCCTGCGGGACAAGCCCGTGCGCCGTCAGATACGCCATATAGTCGCCGTCCGGCACGAAGCAGATGTCCTGCGAGTCGTGCTTGCGCGAAAGCTCCAGTCCCGCCTGCTCCGCCAGCGCGCGGATGGCCGCCTTGCTCTCGATCTCGCCGAGCGGAAAAAGCGTGTGCGCAAGCTGGAATTGCGTCAGGCCGCAGAGCATATAGGTCTGATCCTTCGCGCGATCTGCGGCGGTGCGCAGGATATAGCGCCCGTTCTGCGCCTCGATGCGGGCGTAATGTCCGGTGGCGATGCCGTCATAGCCGAGGGCGAGCGCTTTCTCCAGAAACAGGCCGAATTTCATCGTCCGGTTGCACACCACACAGGGATTCGGCGTGCCGCCCTGCCGATAGACGCGCGTGAAATCGTCAATGACGTTCTTCTGAAATTCACGGCGCAGGTCGAACAGGTGGAAGTCGATCCCCATCTGCTGCGCCGCGCGGCGGGCGTCTTCGGCCTCCGTTTCGCCGCCGTCGCGCAGCAGCATGGTCGCGCCGCCGACCGCATAGCCCTGCTTTTTCAGCAGCAGGCAAGCCGCCGCGCTGTCCACACCGCCGGACATGGCGACCAGGATTTTTCTCATAAGCCTGCCTCCTTTTGAAGCCCTGATTTTCATTAGAATACCGCATTTTGAACAAAAAAGCAAGTCTGCGGTTGACCTTTCCGCAAATCGTGGTAGAATAAGCAGAGAATATGAACGAAATAAGAGGTAATTATGCTGAATTTCCGCGAGATCCTGCTTTCCGACCGCGACGATCTGCACGCGCACCTGTACAAAGCGCAGGGCTACGGGAGCGAATACTCCTTCGCCAATCTCTTCTTCTGGGGCGAGCAGCGCGTCTGCTTTGACTGCGGCACGCCGCTCATCCTCAGCCGCTTCGGCACGCGCTATTCCTATCTGATGCCGCTCGGCGGCGACCGCGCTGCGCTTATCGGCCTGCTGCGCGAGGATGCCCGCGAGCGCGGTATCCCCTTCCGCCTGTTCGGGCTTCTGGCTGACGACGTGGCGTGGCTGGCAGAGCGCTTTCCGGGCGAGTTCGTCTGCCGGACCGTGCGCGACAGCTTCGACTACGTCTACGACATCGACCGCCTTGCCGAGCTGCACGGCAAAAAGCTGCAGGCCAAGCGCAACCACTGCAACCGCTTTGAAGACGCCTACCCCGACCACCGCATCGTGCCGCTGACGAAGGAGCTTCTGCCGGTCTGCGCCGCCTTTGCCGAGCGCTGGTATGCCACGCACGAGCAGATCAACCCAGAAACGGATTATTCCGGCGAACGCGCCGCGCTGGACAAGGCGTTCGCGTACTTCGACGAACTGCACATGGACGGCGTTCTGGTCGAAACGACCGACGGCGTCGTCGCCTTCTCGATGGGCAACCGCATCCGTGAAGACACCTTTGACGTCAATTTTGAAAAGGCACTTGCCGACATCAACGGCGCTTACCCCGTCGTCAACCGTGCCTTTGCCCGCCGTATCCGTGCCGCCTGCCCGGAGATCCGCCTGCTCAACCGCGAGGACGACATGGGTCTGGAGGGTCTGCGCCGCGCGAAGGAGAGCTACTTCCCCGACCTGCTGCTGGAAAAGAGCATTGCGGAGGCGGTCGAATGAATCGGTTTGCACAGGCACAAAAAAGCGATCTGCCCGCGCTGACGGCGCTCTGGCAGACCTGTTTTGGGGACACGGCGGCGCAGATCGAGGCATTTTGGCGCGCGCTGTGGCCGCATATCCGCGTGTTTGCCGCCTATGACGGCAACGCGCCTGCCGCCATGCTCTGCGCCCTGCCCGCCGCGCTCGTGGACGAGGCAGGCGAGAGCTTCCCCGCCGCCTATCTTTACGCCGTCTGCACCGCCCCGCAGCACCGCTGCCGCGGTCTTTGCGCCGGACTGATGGCATATTCGGAGGACTGTCTGAAAAAAGACGGCGTCCGCTTTTCCACCCTTGTGCCGTCAGGCGCGGAATTGTTCGGATTTTATCAAAAAATCGGATATAAAACCGCCTTTTTCAATCGCAGCTATTTTGTTCCAGCGGAGAAAGGAAAGGCAAAGATCACAAGGCTCAACGCTGATGGCTATCGGAATCTGCGGCAGATGCAGCTTTACGGCGCGTTTTTGTCCTATCCCCTGCCGCTGCTGCAGTGGCAGGCAGACGCCGGCACGGGATTGTTCCGCGTCGAGACGGACGAGGCCGTCTGCTGCGTCGCCGCCGAGCTTTCGGACGGACGGCTTATCTGCAAGGAGCTGCTGCCCGACTGCCCGGAGGCCGCGGCCCGTCTTGCCGCGCACCTCGGTTGCAGGGACGCCCTTGTCCGCACCGACGGCGGCGAGACACCCTTCGGCATGGTCAAGCCCCTCGGCGGTTTTGCCGCGCCGCAGAATGCCTATCTCGGTCTGGCGTTCGATTGAGGCACAGTTTTCTTCATTTTCTTGAAATTTCTGTAGAAATACCGCCGAAAAGATGCTATAATAAAGCGTTGAAAGCTGTTGGGAGGGGATCGGATGGGATTTGAAACGCTGCTCGGAAACGAAGCGCTCAAGCAGCGTCTTTCCGCCGCCCTTGCCAAGGGGCAGCTCTCGCACTGCTACCTGCTCTCCGGCTCGGAGGGCTCCGGCAAGCACACGCTGGCGAGGCTGCTTGCCGCCGCGATGCAGTGCACCCAGCCGCAAAAGCCCTGCTTTCACTGCGCGCAGTGCCGCAAGGTGCTCGACGGGATGCACCCGGACGTCATCACGGTCGACGAGCCGGACAAAAAGAGCATCTCCGTCAAACAGGTGCGCGACGCCTGCGCCGACCTGTATATCCGCCCGAACGAGGGCGCAAAAAAGGTCTATATCTTCCCCCGCGCACAGGAGCTGAACCCGCAGGGGCAAAACGCTCTGTTAAAGTGCATCGAGGAACCGCCTGCCTACGGTGTGTTCCTCCTGCTGAGCCAAAACGCCGACCGGCTGCTGCCGACCATCCGCAGCCGCTGTGTCGAGCTGCGCCTGTCCCCCCTGCCGGAGGCGGTGCTGCTGGAAGCGCTGAAAAATCGCCTGCCGCAGGCAGACGGACAGACGTTACTCTCCGCCGCGCGCAATTCCGGCGGCTGCCTCGGTCAGGCGCTCACGCTGGCGCAGGAGAATGCGTCGCTCTTGCCGCAGACGGCGGACTTTGCCGCTGCCTACGCCGCGGGAGGCAGCGGCGCATTGCTGCGCGTCCTTGTGCCGATGGAGAAGCTCAAGCGTGAGCAGCTCCGCCCGGTACTGCTGCAATGGTACGCGCTCGTCAGCGCCGCGCTGACGGCGCAAAACGGTCGTCCTCCGCTGCGGCGGGAGGCCGCCGCCATCGCCGACGCCCGCTCCGCCGCCGACCTTTTTTCTGCCGTGGACGCGCTCAGGCAGGCGCTTGCCCTGCTCGAGGCCAACGTCGGCCCGGCGCACATCTGCGGTGCGCTCTTCGTTCGATTGAATCCACTTTCATAAGGAGCTACTATGGAAAACATTCCCCTCAACCCCACCGGGCAGGAGCTGGTCACCGTCTGTGACATTCAGTTCCGCACCGGCACAAAGGTCTATTTCTTCGACCCGCTCTCTCTCGAGATCAAGGCGGGCGACGACGTCATCATCGACACCGCCCGCGGTCCGGAATTCGGCAAATGCGTGCGCGGCAACCACAGCGTCATGCTCAGAGAGATCGTCGCGCCGCTGCGCCCGGTCATCCGCCTCGCGACCCCGCAGGATAAGCGCATCGACGCGGATAACCGCCAGCGGGAAAAGCACGCACAGGAGGTCTGCCTGCAAAAGATCGCGGAGCTGAAGCTCGATATGCAGCTTGTCTCCACGGAATACGCCTTTGACGGCAGCAAGATCCTCTTTTTCTTTACGGCGGACGGACGCGTTGACTTCCGCGAGCTGGTCAAGAGCCTCGCCTCCGTCCTGCGCACGCGCATCGAGCTGCGTCAGATCGGCGTGCGCGACAAGGCAAAGATGGTCGGCGGTCTCGGCATCTGCGGCCGTCCCTTCTGCTGCCGCGAATTTTTGGACGATTTCCAGCCCGTTTCCATCAAAATGGCAAAAACGCAGAACCTCAGCCTGAATCCCACGAAGATCTCCGGCACCTGCGGCAGACTGATGTGCTGCCTCAATTATGAGCAGGAGGCCTACGAGGATCTGCTCCGCACCAGCCCGAAGCCCGAATCCTTCGTGGACACGCCCGACGGCCGCGGCACGGTCACAGAGGTCAACCTGCTGCGGCAGAGCGTCCGCGTCCGTCTGGAAAAGCAGCCGGACAGCGTCGTCTGCCACAAAAACTGCGACATCTGCGTCCTGCGCAACGGCAAAGCGAAGAAGACCGACGAGCCGATCCCCGACGATCTCGCGCCGATCTCCGGCGGCAAGCCCAAAAAGCGGCAGGAGGAGGCGGGCTTCTCAACCTATCTTGAGCCCGTCGTGCTGCGCAAGGATGCATCGACCATCGCGCCGCTGACGACCTCGGAGGAGGACGACGCCGCCGACGAGCTGAAGAAGAAGCGCCGCCGCCGCGGCGGCAAGAACCGCAAGTCCGCCGCCAAGGCAGATCCGGCGCAGGAATCCCCCGCACCAAAAGCGGAAAAGCCCGCACCGAAGGCTGAGAAGCCTGCACCCCGGGCAGAGAAGGCTGCCAAGCCTGAAAAGCCTGCCCCCAAAGCGGAAAAAGCCGCAAAGGAGCCGGAGCCCGAGGGCGGCGAGACGCAGAAGCCGAAAGGCAGCAGCCATCACCGCTATTACCGCAAGCGCCGCAAGCCCGGCGGCGGCAA
>CAMEMX010000050.1 GCA_945927915.1 uncultured Clostridia bacterium | reverse complement strand
TTGATACCCGTCACGAGATACTCGTTCCAGCCCTGCTGCCCCGCCAGAAAATGCTCCAGCCAGGTGGACGCGGGCGTGAACACCGCGTAAAACAGCGCGACCTTGAGCATCGCGACCGGTACATTGTTGGCCGACTGGAAGGTATAGCGCCGGTTGAGCGTGAAATTCCAGAGCACCGACAGCACCAGCGCAACCAGATAGCTCACCCAGTACGGCAGGCGCAGCAGCTCGTTGAGCAGCGCGAACGAGCCGATCTGGATCAGCCCCGCCGAGATGGAAAAGAGCGTGAATTTGACCGAACGGATCAGTTCCTTTTTCTTTTCGCTCA
The DNA here is from genome assembly GCA_945927915.1 of uncultured Clostridia bacterium. Taxonomy (GTDB): domain Bacteria; phylum Bacillota; class Clostridia; order Oscillospirales; family Oscillospiraceae; genus JAZOXB01. Next base: position 9,531 of record CAMEMX010000050.1, on the reverse strand, counting down.
TGGCGCTTACCTCGCCCACTCCGCGCCCTCGACCTCGCAGGTCTTCTGGCGCAGCATCAGCCGGTTGATCTCCTCGCGCGGATCGTGGTTTTCGTACAGCACGCGGTAGGCCGCCTCGGTAATGGGCATCTCGACGCCGCACTTTTTGGCAAGCTCATGCGTCGCCTTTGCCGCGTAATAGCCCTCGACGACCGCGCCGACCTCCTGCATTGCCCGCTGCGCATCATGTCCCTGACCGATCAGGATACCGGCACGGCGGTTGCGTGAGTGCATGGAGGTGCAGGTGACGATCAGGTCGCCCACGCCCGCAAGACCGGCAAACGTCTCGCGCGACGCGCCGAGCGCCATGCCCAGCCGCGCGACCTCCGCCAGTCCGCGCGTCATCAGCAGCGCCTTGGTGTTGTCGCCGTAGCCCATGCCGTCGCACACGCCGGCGCACAGGGCGATGACGTTCTTATGCGCGGCGCCAAGCTCAACGCCGACGACATCCGGGCAGGTATACACGCGCAGGCGCTCGCACATGAACGCCGACTGCACCCGCTCAGCAAGCTGCTTGTCCGCGCAGGCGGCGACGACGCCCGTCGGGATGCCCCGGCTGACCTCCTCGGCATGGGATGGGCCGGAGAGCGCGACGACGGGTCTGCCCGTCTCCTGCGCGACAAGCTCGCTCATGCGCAGGCCGGTGTCGGCCTCGATGCCCTTGGTGACGGACACCAGAACGGCGTCGTCCGGCAGATACGGCGCAAAGGTCTTCGCCGTGGCGCGGACGGCAAACGACGGCGTGGCAAAGACGATCATATTTTTGTCCTGCGCCTGCGCGGCGTCCGACGTGAAGCGCAGCTCCTTCGGCAGCGCCACGCCCGGCAGGAACGGATTTTCCAGCGTCTGCGCCAGACGCTCGCTCTCCTCGGCGCAGTAGGACCAGAGCGTGACCTCGTGTCCGTTTTTATGCAGCAGGAGGGCAAGGGCCGTGCCCCAGCCGCCGCTGCCGGCAACCAGAATCTTCATTTCGGTCAGCCTCCCTCGTTCTTCGATCTATGGAAATAGGTCTTGCGCTCCTGCCCGTGCAGCAGGCGCTTGATGTTGCCGCGGTGCATGAACAGCACCAGCACGACCATCACGCCCATCAGAGCGCAGACCCACGGCTTGTCGGGATACTGCAGGATCAGCATTGCGGCGAACGAGCCGACGCCGACAAACGAGCCGAGCGAGACGTAACGCGTGAGGAAAAACACCAGCAAAAACAGCGCAAAGGCGATGCAGGCGATCTTCCAGTTCATCACGATCGCCAGCGTGCCCGTGCAGAGCACGCCCTTGCCGCCGCGGAAGCCGAAGAAAATGGGGAAAATGTGTCCCACCTGCACCGCAACACCCGCGACCATCCGCGCAACGACCGGGTCGATGGGCAAAAACCACTGCGCGAACAGACAGCCCGCGACGACCTTGCCCATGTCGATCACAACGACCAGCAGCGTCAGCCAGCCGCCGTAGCTGCGCAGAAAATTCGTCAGGCCGGCGTTGCCGCTGCCCTTCTTGCGCACGTCCTCATGCAGGCGGACTTTTGACACGATGATCGCGCCGTTGACGCTGCCGAGCAGGTAGCACAGCACCACGCAAATTACGATTTTCAGCCAGAGGCTCATTCGTCCTTCTCCCCTTTCTGGCGAATGGTGATCTTGACCGGCGTTCCCTCCAGCCCGAAGACCGCGCGGATCTGGTTTTCCAGATAGCGCTGGTAGGAGAAGTGGAACAGCCGCGCGTCATTGCAGAAAATGACGAAATGCGGCGGCTTGACCCCGACCTGCGTCATATAATAGATCTTCAGCCGGCGGCCCTTGTCCGTCGGCGGCTGCACACGCGCCGTCGCATCCTCCAAAATATTGTTGAGCATACCCGTCGTGACGCGCATGGCGCTCTGGTTGGCAACGCGGTTGATCAGCTCATAGAGCTTGTTCACGCGCTGGCCGGTCAGGGCGGAGATGAACAGGATCGGCGTATAGCTCATATAGCTCAGATCCTGCCGGATCTTCGCGGTCATCTCGTTCATCGTGTTCGTCTCTTTTTCGAGCATATCCCACTTGTTGACGACGATGATGCTCGCCTTGCCCGCCTCGTGCGCCAGACCCGCGATCTTGGTGTCCTGCTCGGTCACGCCGTCGTTGGCGTCGATCAGGATCAGGCACACGTCCGCGCGGTCGATGGCGGCAATGGAGCGCATATTGGAGTATTTTTCGATCGCGTCGTCCACCTTCGACTTGCGGCGCATACCCGCCGTGTCGATGAAGCGGTATTTACCGAATTCGTTTTCAAAGTAGCTGTCGATGGCGTCGCGGGTCGTGCCGGCGACGTTGGACACGATCACGCGTTCCTCGCCTAAAATGCGGTTGAGCAGGCTGGATTTGCCGACGTTCGGCTTGCCGACGATGGCGACGTTGATGATCTCGCCCTCGTCCTCGGCTTCCGTCTCCTCCGGGAAGTGCGCGACGCACCAGTCCAGCAGGTCGCCCGTGCCGTGACCGTGGACGGCGGAGACCTCGATGGGGTCGCCGAGACCGAGCATATAGAATTCATACACGGCAGGGTCGGTCAGACCGATGCTGTCGCACTTGTTGACCGCGAGGCACACGGGCTTCTTGCTGCGCAGGAGCATGGACGCCACGTCCATATCCGCCGCGGTCACGCCGGTCTTGACGTCCGTCACCATCACGATGACGTCCGCCGTCTCAATGGCGATCTCCGCCTGGCGGCGCATGAATTTGAGCATTTCGCTGTCGGTGTTCGGCTCGATGCCGCCCGTGTCCACCAGCTCGAATTCTCTGCCGTTCCACTCGCAGCCGCCGTAGATGCGGTCGCGCGTCACGCCGGGCGTATCCTCGACGATGGCGGTGCGCCTGCCCGTGAGCTTATTAAAGAGCATGGACTTGCCCACATTGGGTCTGCCCACGATCGCTACCAAAGGCTTTGCCATAGTTTTCCCTCCTAAAATGGGCCTCCACCGGCCTCGTTCACATCCCACAGCTCGGTCAAAACAGCCTGCCACCCGTACTCGTCCATCTGCTCGATGTCATCGGCGTACAGGATCATCCAGTCGACCATGAATTGATAGACGTCGCCTCCGAAGGTGCCGTTCTCATGTATCGCCTGATACTCTTCCGCCGTGATGGGCGTATCATCCGCTGTGAAATACTGCGTCGTCTCATTGTAATCCCCATCCACCTCGGTGGTGCGGTAGGCAAGCAGCGTCTCGATGATCTGCCCGTCGACGAGCTGCATCAGGCGCAGATCTTCGGCGTTGAAGGCATAGCCGTTGCGAACGTAATCCCTCACAATATAATAGTATGCGCCGCCTTTTTCGATGACCGTCCACGGCCCGGTGGTCAGGTCGGAGCAAGATTCGTTCTCGTCCTGCCTGCCCGTACAGAGCACGAGGCCGTCAAACGTCTCGTTGACCTCCCAGATCTCGTTGGTGCTGAAGAAGCCCGTGCCCATGCACACGCTCGAAATGACCTCCAGCCGTCCGTTATGATCCAGATCCAGCACGGTGAAGGAATACGGCACCGTGGAATCGGACTTGACCCACAGCGGGTAATTCGCCGCGATCAGGACGATCTGGTCTTCATGTGTGAGCGCAGGCCCTTCCGTCGGCATCGGCTCCGTCGGCGCGATCGTTTCTGCCGGAGCTTCGACCACCGGCTCCGTGGCAGGCGAAATGCTCTGATAGCCGTCATCCGACCACACATCGCCGTCAAAGGGGCGGCGCGGCATATCGCTGTCCTTGCAGGCCGCGAGGCACGCAAGAAGCGCAAGAACGGTCAAAAGCAGCATGGTTCGTTTCATGGTTTCTCCCTCCGCTTATCACAGATTTTCCCATTTTCCCTATTATCGCATAAGTGCGCGGATTTTTCAACCACGAAAGCGTCAGAGGATGGTCTCCATGCCGATTTTTTGCACCTGCATCCCGCAGCTTTCGTAAAACCGCATCGCGCCTTCATTGCACGCCCAGACGTTGAGCGTCAGGTTGTAGCAGCCGCTTTCTTTTGCAAAGGCGCGCACATGGTCGAGCAGCGCCCTGCCCACGCCCTGCCCGCGCGCGTTTTCGTCCACGCACAGGTCGTCAAGGTAGAGCGTTTTGACGTCCGCGAGGATATTGTCTGCCGGATGGCTGCGGAAGATGCAAAACGCATAGCCGCAGACCTCGCCGCCGCGCACGGCGACGAAGACCGGGCGCTCTTCGTCGCGCAGGATGGCGCGCAGCTCCGCGTCCGTGTATTTTTCCGTTCCGCTGCGGAACAGGTCGGGTCTGCCCCGGTGATGCACCTGCAGCACCTGCCGCAGCAGGCGGTGCAGCGCGGGCAGGTCAGCATTCTTTGCTCTTCTTATTTCCATTTGATACCTCAATTCATTTCCAAATGCAGACGAACAAGCGTAAATGAAGTCGGCAGTACAGGATTGCCACGGGCGCAGGCGCCCTCGCAATGACAGTCCGGGGGCGTCTGCCTTGTCATTGCGAGGAGGGCGTAGCCCGACGCGGCAATCTAACCTCACCGTCCTTGCATTTCCGTTTCAGCGCCGCATAAAAAGAAAAGAGGAAGGAACATTCCCTCCTCATCTCTTATCCGTGCGAACTTATTTCGCTTCAGCGGCAGGAAGAACCTCGCGGCCATTGTAGGTACCGCAATTCTTGCAAGCTCTGTGGGGCAGGCGCGGTTCGCCGCATTTCGGGCAGGCAACGACGCCGGGCACGGAGAGCTTCCAATGAGAGCTACGTCTCTTATCCCGTCTCGCCTTGGAAACCTTACACTTCGGAACAGCCATGAATGACACCTCCTTGGTCAGATGCTAAAACTGAAAATTACTTATCCTTCAACAGCTGCCCAAGGACAGCTAAACGGGGATCAGTCTCGCGGCGGCAATCGCAGGGGCCGTCGTTCAGATTCCTGCCGCAGCGGAAGCACAGACCCTTGCAGTCCGGCTTGCACAGCAGCTTGGAATCCATTTGCAGCACGAACGCAGTCGTCAGGATCTCGTCCAGATCGGCGGAATCGTCCTCGAGCAGGAACGTCCATTCGTCCGCCTCGTCCTCGTTTTCCAGCTCCGTGGTGAGGACGGCGTGGACGGGGACGGTCAGCGCCCGCTGAAACTCCGTTGCGCAGCGATCGCACACGCCGTGCAGGACGGTGGAGAGCTCCGCGTCCAGCAGCAGCACGCCCGCCTTGTTGCGCACCGCGCCCCTGGCCAGAACAGGCTCCTGCACCGGGCAGCTCCCGCCGAATTTCAGCTCGTGAAGATCCAGCGCAGTCTCAAACGGAAGCACGCTGTCGGGCGTTTCAATAATTTTAGACAACCTTAACAGCATAGCAATCCCCTGTTTCATAGTCGTGCAGGAGATATTATAACGGCTAAGACCGCGTTTGTCAAATGCTTTTTTGTTTTTTTCTGCGAAAAAGTGCTTGACTTTCGGATTTTTCTGCCGCATAGTTATTTCAAACAGATCTTTATCCCGCAGGAGACGAAAATGAAGGAATTTACGATCGGAAAAAACGACGCAGGTCAGCGGCTCGACCGCTTCCTTGCCAAGGCGGTGCCGCTGCTGCCTGCTTCGCTCGCGCAGAAATACATCCGCCTCAAGCGCATCAAGCGTAACAACGCCCGCGCCCAGCGCGACGACCGCCTGTGTGAGGGCGACGTGCTGCAGCTTTATATCAACGACGAATTTTTCGACACACCCAGCGAGGAAAACGCCTATCTGACCGTCGCCGCGCCGAAGCTCAGCATCGTCTATGAGGACGAAAACCTCCTGCTCGTGGACAAGCAGCCCGGCGTCGCCGTCCACCCGCACGACGGCGCGGAATACGGCAAGACCCTCATCGACCACATCCAGGCCTATCTCTACGCCAAGCGCGAGTGGCGTCCGCGTGAGGAAAACGCCTTCACCCCCGCCCTGTGCAACCGCATCGACCGCAACACGGGCGGCATCGTCATCGCGGCAAAGACCGCCGAAGCGCTGCGCGTGATGAACCAGAAGATCAAGGATCGCGAGCTGGACAAGCGCTATCTCGCCGTCGTCGAGGGCACGCCGAAGCCGAAAACCGGCGTCCTGCGCGGCTATCTTTTTAAGGACGCGGTCAAAAACCGCGTGTTCGTGACCGACACGCCGCAGAAAGGCTCGAAATCCTGCGAGACGCGCTATACGGTTTTGGAAAGCCGCAACGGGCTGTCCCTGGTCGAATGCGAGCTGATCACCGGACGGACGCACCAGATCCGCGCCCAGTTCGCCCACGCAGGCCATCCCCTGCTCGGCGACGGCAAATACGGCAAGCTCGACAAGCGCTTCGACCGTAAATATCAGGCGCTGTATTCCTACAAGCTCACCTTCCGCTTCACGACCGACGCCGGATGCCTGAACGCCCTCAACGGCAGGAGCTTTCAGGTCGCGAAGGTCGATTTCGTGGAAGAATATTTCCCGAAGCAGCCGTAAAGCCGGTCTTTTCCCTGCGGTGTGGAGAAATACCCACCGCAGGACTTTTTTTGCGAATAATCATGCGGCGGCATTGCATTTTTTCTCCATTTTTGCTATACTTGCAGAAAATGGAGGGATCCCTATGAGAATCGTAGTCAAGGTCGGCACCACAACGCTGGCGCACACGACGGGTCGGCTGAATATCCGCCGCGTCGAGCAGCTTTGCAAGGTGCTGAGCGACCTGAAAAACGCCGGACACGAGATCGTCCTCGTCTCCTCCGGCGCCATCGGCATGGGCGTTGGCAAGCTCGGCCTGCGCGAGCGGCCGCAGGATATGCCTACCAAGCAGGCAGCAGCAGCCGTCGGCCAGTGCGAGCTGATGTACGTCTATGACAAGCTCTTTTCCGAATATCACCACACCGTCGCGCAGATCCTGCTCACGGGCAGCGACGTGCGCGACGCACAGCGGCAGGAGAATTTCCACAACACGCTCTTCCGGCTGCTGGAGCTGGGCGCTCTGCCGATCCTCAACGAGAACGACACCGTCGCTACGGAGGAGATCGTCATCGGCGACAACGACACCCTTGCGGCGATCATCGCCGTGAGCGTCCGGGCCGATCTTCTGATCCTGCTGTCGGACATCGATGGGCTGTACACCGCCGATCCGCGCACCGACAAGACCGCGCGGCTGATCCCGACGGTCAGCGAGATCACGCCGGAGCTTCTCGCCCTCGCGGGCGGCAGCGGCTCCGGCCTCGGCACGGGCGGCATGGCGACCAAGCTCCGCGCTGCGCAGACCGTCAATGCAAGCGGCATCGACATGGTCATCGCAAGCGGCGCAGACCCGGACATTCTCTACCGCATTGCCGCCGGCGAACCGGCGGGCACGCGCTTTACAGGGAGGTGCTGACATGACGACCATGGAACAGATGCGGCAGGCAAAGGCCGCCTCTCCCGCGCTGAAAAGTGCGGCAACCGAACAGAAAAACGCCGCCCTGTGCGCGATGGCGCAGGCGCTTTGCGCCCGCGCGGCGGACATTCTCACGGCAAACGCGCAGGATATGGACGCGGCAAAGGGCCACATCTCCCCCGTCATGCTCGACCGTCTGGCGCTGACCGAAGCGCGCATTGCGGCGATGGCGGACGGTGTGCGGCAGGTCGCGGCGCTGCCCGACCCCGTCGGGCAGGTGCTTTCGCGTGAGGTGCGCCCGAACGGGCTTGTGATCGAAAAGACCGCCGTCCCGCTCGGCGTGATCGCGATCATCTATGAAAGCCGCCCGAACGTGACCTCGGACGCGGCGGCGCTGTGCATCAAGAGCGGCAACGCCTGCATCCTGCGCTGCGGCAAGGAGGCGTGGCGCTCGGCGCACGCGATCACGGAGGCGATGCAGGAGGGTCTGGCGCAAGCAGGGCTTCCGCCGCTTCTCGTGCAGCTCGTCGAGGACACCACGCGCCACAGTGCGACGGAGCTGATGCAGGGCGTGGGCTACATCGACCTGCTCATTCCGCGCGGCGGCGCGGGGCTGATCCGCGCCTGCACGGAAAACGCGAAGGTGCCCTGCATCCAGACCGGCACGGGCATCTGCCACATCTATATCGACCGCGCGGCGGACGAGGCGATGGCTCTGTCCATCGTCGAAAATGCCAAGGCAAGCCGCCCGTCCGTGTGCAACGCGGCGGAGGTCTGCCTTGTGCATCGTGACATTGCGGAAAGCTTTCTGCCGAAGCTCCGCCACGCCCTGACGGACGCACGCATCGCGGCAGGCAAGGTCCCCGTCTCCTTCCGCGCGGACGAGCGGGCGTATCCGCTGCTCGGCGGCGTTCCCGCCGGGCCGGACGATTTCGACACGGAATTTCTGGATTATATTCTCGCCGTCAAGGTCGTCGATTCGCCGGACGAGGCAATCGCGCACATTGCCGCACATTCGACGGGGCACAGCGAGGCCATCGTCACCGCCGACGAGGCGACAGCCGCAAAATTTGTCCGCAGCGTGGACAGTGCGGCGGTCTACGTCAACGCCTCGACGCGCTTTACCGACGGCGGCGAATTCGGCCTCGGCTGTGAGATGGGCATCTCCACGCAGAAGCTCCACGCGCGCGGCCCGATGGGCCTGCGGGAGCTGACCAGCTATCAATACATCGTCCGCGGAAACGGACAGATCCGGTGAGGTGAGCGCCATGGAGAAAATCGGCTTTATCGGCGTCGGCAACATGGGCGGCGCCCTCGCGCAGGCCGTACTGCGCGCCACGGACACGAAAAATGTCCTTGTCAGCAGCAGAACCGCGGAAAAAGCGGAGGCCTTCGCCGCGAAATACGGCGGTACGGCAACGGATAACCGCACGCTTGCAGAGACCGCGTCGGTGATCTTCCTCGGCGTCAAGCCGCAGAAGATGGCGCTGGTGCTTGCAGACATCGCGCCTGTCCTTGCCGCACGGCAGGAGCGCTTCCTGCTTGTGACGATGGCTGCCGGGCTGACGGCGGCACAGATCGCGGAGATGGCGGGCAATGCCTCCTATCCCGTCATCCGCATCATGCCCAACACGCCCGTGCAGGTCGGCAAGGGCATGATCCCCTACTGCGGAAACGGCGCGGCAACGGAAGCGGATCTTGCCACGCTGGAGACGCTCCTGCGCTGCGCCGGACGCGTCACGCCTTTGCCCGAATCGCTCATCGACGCTGCAAGCGCCGTCTCCGGCTGCGGCCCGGCATTCGTCTGCGTCTTTCTTGAGGCGCTTGCCGACGCGGGCGTCGCCTGCGGTCTGCCGCGCAAGACGGCGCTGGACTTCGCCGCACAGACCCTTTTGGGCACGGCGGAGCTGCTTTTGCAGACGGGGGAGCATCCCGCCGCGCTCAAGGACGCGGTCTGCTCCCCCGCCGGCAGCACGATCGCAGGCGTTCATGCGCTGGAGCAGGGCGGCTTCCGTGCCGCTGCCGAAAGCGCCGTCCTCGCCGCCTTCGCCCGCACAAAGGAATTGGGAAAATGAACAAAGCGCCTGCGGTTTTCGCCGCAGGCGCCAGACTGCCGATAAAGCCCGAAACCGTCAAAATCAGAAAACATTTTCAGGTATTT
>CAMEMX010000049.1 GCA_945927915.1 uncultured Clostridia bacterium | reverse complement strand
GCCTCCGCCGACCGCGAAGCGGAAGGCAGGGAAAACGAACAAGTTGGTACGAATTTGGCAGTTCCTGCACCGGCGCGCCCAGTGGTCGCGCCCTACGGAGCTGTGATAAATTGTTCGCGTAAGCGAACGCCTGTTGCGCGCGGCATCCTTGACGCGTCGATGAAATCGTCTCGTTGCCTGCGCCCGGCGCAATGACAAATGCGGTTGCCGAAAAGCAAAAAGAGTGCAGCCGTCTCCGGTTACACTCCGATACAGAGATCCCGCTCGCGCGGAATCAACCTCTGTCCTTTTGCCTGAGAGATTCGGCTTTCGCCTTGCACCTTCGGCACTCAAAAATGAGCTTCTCCAGAGAGTCCCTACACGGCCCGGTCTGTTTTCCTGAGAGCATTACTCCTTCGGAGGGTCAAAATGACCGCTTTCCCGAGCCGTTTCGACGGGTTTATATGTTTATACGCTTATTATATCGGCTTCGCGCAAAAAAGCAACCCACATTTTTGTGGAATTTCCCGCTGCGCGCGTCGACGGTTTTGTGCATTTTTCACAGGAAGCTCCCGGCTGAGCGCGAAATTTCTACAAATTGCAAAAATTCACTGCCCAAAGACATAGATTTTTTCTGACACATATGCTATAGTTATTATGTATGATTATGAATTGAGGTGATGCAACCTATGGCTCGAACCTTTTTCGGCGGCGTCCATCCGAAGGGCTTCAAGGAGCTGTCGTGTGAGGCGCCCATCGTGCCGCTGCGTCCGAAGCTCGTCAGCATCGCAATGTCGCAGCACATCGGCAAGCCCTGCACGCCCCTGGTCAAGATCGGCGACCGCGTGACCGTCGGTCAGAAGATCGGCGACGGACAGGGTCTGTGCGTCCCCGTCCACGCCTCCGTCTCCGGCACGGTCGTAGCCGTCGAGCTGCGCCCGACGCCCTCCGGCACGGACGGGATGTGCGTCGTCATCGAAAGCGACGGGCGCGACACCCTCTGCCCCACGCTCAAAAAGCGTGAGACGATCGCCGACCTCTCTGCCGACGAGCTGACCGCCATCATCCGCGAGGCCGGCATCACGGGTATGGGCGGCGCGGGCTTCCCGACGAACGTCAAGATCTCCTCTGGCATGGGCAAGGTCGACACCGTGATCGTCAACGGCGCGGAATGCGAGCCGTACATCACCTCGGACGACCGCCTGATGCGCGAGACGCCCGAACGTGTGGCGGGCGGCCTGCGCGTCATTCAGAAGATCCTCTCTCCGGCGCGCACCGCCGTCGGCATCGAGGCGAACAAGCCGCAGGCCATCGCCGCCATGCGCGCGGCGCTGGGCGAGGACGTCGAGCTGCTCACGCTGCGCGTGCGCTACCCGCAGGGCGCGGAAAAGCAGCTCATCCAGTCGGTCACGGGGCGCTGCGTCCCGCCCGGCGGCCTGCCCGCCGCGGTCGGCTGCGCGGTGTTCAACGCCGCGACCTGCGCCGCGATCTACGACGCGGTCTATGAGGGAATGCCGCTCGTCCGCCGCGCCGTCACGGTGACGGGCCGGGCGATTGCCAGACCGTCAAACTTCCTCGCGCCCATCGGCACGCTCTATTCCGACCTCGTCGAGGCGGCCGGCGGCTTCTCCTGCCAGCCGTATAAAATTCTCTGCGGCGGCCCGATGATGGGCATTGCCCAGCCCACCCTCGCCTGCGGCACGATCAAGGGCAACAACGCCCTGACCTGCTTCTCCGCAAAGGACAACCACGAGGTCGCCGAGCCGCACTGCATCCGCTGCGGCAAATGCGTGGACGTCTGCCCGATGCACCTGATGCCCATCTTCCTGCACCGCGCCCAGAAAAACGGCGACCTTGCCAAGCTCGAAAAGGGCAACGTCATGGACTGCATCGAATGCGGAAGCTGCGCCTACGGCTGCCCGGCGGGCATCCACCTCGTGCAGAGCTTCCGCACCGCGAAAAAAATGCTCCGCGATGCCAAGGCAAAGGAGGCGGCAAAATGAAATACGAACCCGTCAACCTGACCCTCTCGTCCTCGCCGCACGCGCACAGCAGGAACTCCACCGCCGTCATCATGCGCGACGTGTGCCTTGCGCTTCTGCCCGCCCTCGCCGCCGCGATTTACTTCTTCGGCTGGCGCGCCCTGACGCTGACGCTCGTGTCCGTCGCGGGCTGCGTGTTCTTCGAGTGGGGCTACCGCCGCGTGATGAAAAAGGACAGCACCGTCGCGGACTGGTCGGCCGTCGTCACGGGGATGCTCATCGCCTTTGTCTGCCCGGTGACGCTGCCGTTCTGGACGATCCTGATCGCGGACTTCTTCGCCATCGTGCTGGTCAAGCAGCTCTTCGGCGGCATCGGCCTGAACATCGTCAACCCCGCCCTCGCCGCCCGCGCGTTCCTGTTCAGTTGGCCGTCGCTGATGTCCGGCAACTGGGTCAGCCCCGGCACGAATATCGACGCGTTCACCAATCCCTCCCGCGCCGTCCTCGACGGCCTGACCTCCGCCACCCCGATGGAGGCGCTGCACGCCGGCGCTCTCCCGGCGCAGAGCCTGCTCGACCTCTTCTTCGGCAAGGTCGGCGGCTCTCTGGGCGAGGTCTCGGCGCTTGCCCTGCTGCTCGGCGGCGTCTATCTCGTCGCGCGGCGGGTCATCACCCTGCGCATCCCGCTGGCCTACCTCGGCACGGTCGCGGTGCTGGCCTTCCTCTTCCCGCTCGGCGGCTGTGACCGCCTGAACTGGATGCTCTGCCAGCTCCTGTCCGGCGGCCTGATGCTCGGCGCCATCTTTATGGCCACGGACTACACCACCTCCCCCGTCACGCACGGCGGCCAGATCGCCTTCGGCGCCGGCTGCGGTGTGCTGACGATCCTGCTGCGCTACTTCGGCTCCTATGTCGAGGGCGTGAGCTACGCGATCCTCATTATGAACTGCTGCGTCGGCTTCTTCGACAAGCTCGGCGTGCCCAGGCGCTTCGGCGCAGTGAAGGAGAAAAAGCGGAAGGGCGGTGAGGCGGCATGAAAAACGCATCGTACATCCTCCGCCTGACCGTGACGCTCCTGCTCATCACGGCGGTCGTCGCGGGGCTTCTGGGTCTGGTCAACTACCTGACCGAGGACCGCATCGCCGCCTTGCAGAACGAAAAGGCCGAATCCGCCATGCGTGAGGTGCTGGAGGCGGACAGCTATGAGCCGCTCGAGACGGACGCAGAGGGCGTGACCGCCCTGTACCGCGCGGGCGACAGGGGCTATGTCGTGCGCGTCGGCGTCAACGGCTTCGGCGGCGCGGTCGACATGATGGTCGGCGTCGACCCGGAAGGCGCCGTCACGGGCGTGAGCATCATCTCGCACAGCGAGACCGCCTCCCTCGGCGCGAACTGCACCCGTGAGGACTTCCGCGCCCAGTTTGCCGGCGCGACGGACACCCTCGCCGTGAAAAAGGACGGCGGCACGGTCGACGCCCTGACCGGCGCGACCGTGACCTCCCGCGCGGTGACCAAAGGCGTCAATCTCGCGCTCGAATGCGTGAAGGAGGTGCTCGGATGAACTTCAAAAAACAGCTCCGTGAGGGTCTTTTGACCAACAACCCCGTCCTGAGCCAGCTTTTGGGTATGTGCTCGACGATGGCCATCACGACGACCCTCTTTAACGGCATCGGCATGGGTCTGTCCGTCACGATCATCCTCATCTGCTCGAACGTCGTCATCTCGCTGCTGCGCAAGGTCATCCCCGACAAGATCCGCATCGCGGCGTACATCGTCATCATCGCGGGCTTCGTCACGATGGTCGACCTGCTGCTGAAGGCGTTCCTGCCCGCCCTGTCGGACAGCCTCGGCGTCTTCATCCCCCTGATCGTCGTCAACTGCATCATCCTCGGCCGGGCGGAGTCCTTCGCGTCGAAAAACGGCGTGCTGGCCTCGGCGGTCGACGGCCTGACGCAGGGCATCGGCTACACCGCCGCCCTCGTCATCATGTGCATTATCCGCGAGCTGCTCGGCAGCGGCACCTTCGGCGCGGGCGTCTTCGGCGCGGACGGCATCCGCATCCTGCCGTCGCAGTACCCGGCGCTGCTGGTCATCCTGCCGGTCGGCGGCTTCCTCACCCTCGGCTGCCTGATCGCCCTGACCCAGTGGGTCAACCGCAAGCTCGCCGCGCGTGAGGCGGAAAAGGAGGCGGCAAAATGAGTATTTTCGTCACTCTGTTCGCCATCTCGCTCAACGCGATCCTGGCGGAGAACTTCATCCTCGTCAAATTCCTCGGCATCTGCCCGTTCATGGGCGTGTCGAAAAAGCTCGACACCTCGCTGGGCATGGGTCTTGCCGTCATCTTCGTCATGGCGCTGGCCTCCGCCGCGACATGGGCGGTCAACGAGTTCCTGCTCGTCCCGCTGAGCCTTGCGTATATGCAGACGGTCGTGTTCATCCTCGTCATCGCCGCCCTCGTCCAGTTCGTCGAGATGTTTTTGCAGAAGGCGCTGCCCGCGCTGTACCAGTCGCTCGGCATCTACCTGCCCCTCATCACGACCAACTGCGCCGTGCTGGGCGTGGCGCTGCTGAACATCCAGAACGGCTACACCTTCCTGGAGTCCGTCGTCTACGGCATCACGGGCGGCATCGGCTTCACGCTGGCGATCGTCCTGTTCTCCTCCATCCGCGAGCGGCTAGAGGACTGCGACTGCCCCAAGGCGTTCAAGGGCTTCCCGCTGGCGCTGATCGCGGCGGGTCTGCTCGCCCTGTCGTTCATGGGCTTCTCGGGCTTTAAGGTCTTTTAAGGAGGTACGGCTATGGAAAAAATTCTCTATGCCATCGGCGTGCTCGGCGTGCTGGGCGCGGTCTTCGGCGGCATTTTGGCCGTCGCCTCGCGCATCTTCGCCGTCAAGGTCGACGAGCGTCTGCCCAAGCTGACCGGCGCCCTGCCCGGCGCGAACTGCGGCGGCTGCGGCTTCGCCGGCTGTCAGGCCTACGCGCAGGCCGTTCTGGACGGCAAGGCCGCCATCGGCCTGTGCGCCGCGGGCGGCGCGGAGGCCGCGAAGAAAATGTCCGAGGTCATGGGCGTCGAGACCGCCGCGGTCGAGCGCAAGGTCGCCATGGTCAAGTGCCGCGGCCAGCACCACCTGCCCAAGGGACGCTACGAGGGCATCGCGGACTGCCGCGCTGCCATGTTCGTCACGGGCAACGGCCCGACCGCCTGCCCCAGCGGCTGCCTCGGCTTCGGCACCTGCGAGACCGTGTGCAAATTCGACGCCATCCACGTCGTCGGCGGCGTCGCCCGCGTGGACGCGGACAAATGCACCGGCTGTATGCAGTGCGTGGACGTCTGCCCGCGCAAGGTCATCGTCCCCGTCACCTATGACAGCGACATCGTCATCGCCTGCTCCAACCACCAGCGCGGCGCCTATACCCGCAAATTCTGCGACATCGGCTGCGTCGGCTGCCACCTGTGCGAAAAGCAGTGCGACTACGACGCCATCCACGTCATCAACAACCTCGCAACGATCGACTACAGCAAGTGCGTCTCGTGCGGACGCTGCGCCGCGGTCTGCCCGCGCCAGCTCATCTCCGACTCGAACCTGCGCACCGACATGGACGCCGTCCCCGCCATGCACCGCTGACCCGCCTGCCGCATCAAAAAACGCACCGCCACGGTCATCTCTGACCGTGGCGGTTTTGTGCCTATCAATCCGGTATGGCGCGGTAGCCGTCCGCTGTGACGGCATAGCCGCGACCTGGACGTGGCTGCCACTCGTAGCGGTTTTTCCCCTCCTGCGGGAACAGCCGCGCCATAATGGCGGCGATGACCCCGCCGTGGGTGACGATCACGGTGTCCTGCGCGGGCGGAAAGCAGTCGAAAAACGCCTCCAAAGCGCGTTGCTCCATCGCCCTGCCGCTCTCGCCGCCGGGCGCGGCCTTGCCCTCGTTGTCGCCCGTGATCCAGTCCTGATAGGCCGGGTCGTCCTTCAGTTCCTCATAGCCGCGCATCTCAAAGCAGCCGAAATCCATCTCGCGCAGGCGCGGCTCGCGGCGGTGCGGGACGCGCCCGAACAGAAGCTCCAGCGTCTGCTCCGTCCGCTGCATCCCGCTGGTGAGGAAGACGGCGTTTTTGACCTCATAGTGCAGCGTGCGCAGCGCGGCGACGCCCGCGGCGGACAGCGGCAGGTCGGTACTGCCGCAGTAAAGGTGCTTTTCGTTGGCCTCGGTCATGCCGTGGCGGATCAGATAGACGGCGCTCATTTCAGCCGCTGCTCCAGACCGCAGAAGATCCGCACGACCCGCCCGGCCTCTGCCGAGAGGTAGCGGCAGAGGCGTCCCGTCTCCTGCCGCCACGCGCGGTTTTCCGCGCCGAGGGGGACGACGCCGCAGAAAATGTCGCGGCAGATCAGGATGCTGTCCTCCCACTGCTCCCGGTGCGCGGCGAAATACGCGACGGCGTCCGCGCCCGCCTGCACGCAGGCAAGGGTGAATTCCTCGATGGAGCGGACGCAGCGCTTGCCGAAGTCGATCTGCGTTCCGTTGCAGGTAAAAATGTCCTCCGGCGCAAGGTCAAACGCGGCCTTCGCGTAGGTCAGCTTGCCCTGATACGCGCCGCCGATGATAAAAACCATGATATCCCTCCCTAAAGAAGTGCGTAGACCGCGACGGCGCACAGCTCACCGACGGTCAGCGCGTAGCCGGAGACGTCGCCGTTCATCCCGTCCAGCGACCGGAAGCCCCGCCACAGGGCAAGCCCGTAGCCCGCCGCGCAGGCAGCCGCGGCAAAGCCGTACCTCCCGCACAGCAGGAAGCTGCCCGCAAGCGCGGCAAGCAGCAGGACAGACAGCAGGACAAGCTGCCAGCGCGGCTTTTTCATCGCGGCATACTGGCTGGTAGACATGGGGCGAAGCGCCGTCACCGCCAGCGCCGCGCAGCACCGGCTCACCACGGGGATCGGCGCGAGCGCCCAGAACGGCGCCGTTTCCGGCGCGGAGGCAAACAGCGCAAACTGCGCCAGCAGCAGCAAAACGCAGCCGATCACGGCGAAGGCGCCGACGTGGGAGTCCTTCAGGATCTCCCGCCTGCGCGGCAGGTCGCGGCACGAGCGCACCGCGTCCGTGACGTCCAGAAAGCCGTCCAGATGCAGAAAGCCCGTGACGGCGCAGGGATAGGCGGACAGCAGCAGCGCCCGCACGGGCGCCGGCACGCCGAGCCTTCCGCACAGCCACGCCAGCGCCGCCCAGAGCACGCCGAGCTCCAGCCCGACCAGCGGCAAAAACAGAAGCATTTTGTCCCGCGCCTTCTCGTCCCAGACGTGCCACGGGCACGGCAGGGCGCAGAACATCGACTGGCACATGGCAAAAGCGTGTAACAGCGTTTTCAAAGCGGCAGTTCCCCCTTGTGGATCGTAAAATTCCCTGCGGCGGCCTCGATCACGACGTCGCAGACGGCTGCCAGCGCCCGGTCGATGCGGGCGAGGCTCCTGCGGAAGACCTCGGTGCTGCCGTCGTAGTGCGCGGCGTCGGCATAGAGGCTGTCGCTGACGATCACGGCGTGCCGGACGGAGCGGGCAAAGGCGACCAGCTCGTCCGCGCAGCGTGCGGCGGCGTCCGTGTCCGTTTCGCAGGAGACCGGGTCGGGAAACAGGACATTCATCAAAAGCGCCGTGGTGCTGTCGAGCAGGAAGGCGGCGTCCGGCTGCGCCGTTTGCAGCGCGGCGGAAAGATCGCGTCCGCATTCGAGCGTCTCAAAGCCCATACCCTCGCGCTCTGCCAGGTGGCGGCGGATGCGCGCGCGGTCCTCTTCGTCGGCGGGGATCATCGTGGCGACATAGTAGCGCTTGCCGCCGTTTGCCAGCCGGAGCGTCAGCTCCTGCGCGAGCAGGGATTTCCCGCTTTTGGAGCCGCCGGAGATCAAAACCGTCATGTGCCTGCCTCCACGGTAAAGGCGTCGCCCTGCCGGATCTCGTCCAAATAGCCGTCGTCGATGCCGGCCTGGTCGAAGGTCGCCATATCGTTCATCACGGCGCAGGCGGCGGAGAGGATTTCAAAGGCCAGCGGGCAGCCGCTGCCCTCCCCGAGGCGCATTTCCAGAAGCAGCATGGGCTGCAGCTCCATCGCCTCCATCGCGAGGCGGTAGCCGATCTCATAGGACGCGTGGCTGGGGATCAGGTAGGCGCGCACGTTGGGGCACAGCCGCACGGCGCACAGGGCGGCGACGGCGGAGATGAAGCCGTCGACCACGACCGGGCGGCGGCTGGCTGCCGCGCCCAGAAACGCGCCGCACATGGCGGCGAGGTCAAGCCCGCCGACCTTGGTCAGCACGTCCACCACATCGTTTTTGTCCGGGCGGTTGACGGCGAGCGCCCGGCGGATGGCGTCCTTCTTCCGGCGAAAGCCGTCGTCCGTGACGCCGCCGCCGCGTCCCGTCACCGTCTCGACCCCGGCGTCCAGCAGCGCCGCCAGCACCGCCGAGGAGGTCGTCGTGTTGCCGATGCCCATCTCCCCGACGCCCAGCACGTCCGCCGCGGTCGCCTGCGCCAGCTCCGCGCCCGTGAAGATCGCGGTGAGCGCCTGCGCCCGCGTCATGGCGGGGCCGCGGGCGATGTTGCCCGTGCCGCGGGCGATCTTGCGGTTCAGGACCGCCGGCTCCGCGATGTCCGCGTTGACGCCGACGTCGCAGACGGTGATGCCGCAGCCGAAATGCCTGCAAAGCACCGACGCGCCCGTCCTGGCGCGCGTTAAATTGACGGTCTGCTGCAAGGTCACGGATTGCGGGGCGCTGGACACGCCCTCCGCGACCACGCCGTTGTCGGCGGCGAAAACCAGCAGATGCTTTTCCCGGATCTCGTTCCGTACCCGCCCCGTGATGCCCGCGAGCTGAACGGAGAGCGCCTCCAGCCGTCCCAGACTGCCGGGCGGCTTGGCAAGCTGCGCCTGCCGCTTTTCGGCGGCGGACATCGCCGCGGCGTCCGGCGGCGCGACCGAAGCGAGCAAGGTTTCCAATGTCATTTTATCTGTCTCCTTTGAGAATTCCACGCTCCGCCAGCCAGCGGACGGACGGCGCCGCCTCCGGCAGCTCCAGCGTAAAGGTGGCGTCCGGGCAGAGCCGCTCCGCCAGGGACAGAAGCCGCGCCATGTCGAGCCGCCCCTCAGCCAGTGCGCCGTGGGCGTCGCGGCTGCCGTCGTTGTTGTGAATATGAAAATGGGCGATTTCGGGCGCGCAGACCTCGAGCCACCGCTCCGCCGGCACGGGCGAATAGGCGCTGATATGCCCGACGTCGAGGCACAGGCGCAGCTTCGGGCTGTCCACCGCCCGCACGACGTCCGTCAGCAGCTCCGGCGTTTGCTCCAGCACGTTTTCCAGACACACGGTCATCCCGTCGGGAAGCTCCCGCACGAAATCGCGCCAGAAGCCGATGGACTGCTCCCTGAACCAGCACGGAAAATACAGATGCGGGTCAAAGCCCGCGTGCAGCACGAGCGTGGAGATGCCGTAGCCCCGCGCCGCCGCGACCGCCTGCCGGTAGCGCAGCCGCGCCAGCTCCCGCGCTCTGGGGTCGATGGCGCAGGGAAACAGCTCGTTGAACGGCCCGTGCAGCACGCGGCAGGCAAGGCCCGCCGTTTTCTCCCGCACGGCGCGGTCGGTCTGTGCGAAGGCGTCGTCCAGATTGTACGCGGTGCAAAACTCCGCCAGCTCCAGCCCCAGTCCGTATTGCCGCGCGACGGGCGCGGCGTCCCCGGCGACGGTGGAGACCAGAAGCGCTTCTTTTTTCATACGCCCTCCTTCAGGGTCTTTTGTTTGCGAATGCCGCTGTGCCCCGCGGCGAGGGGGGTGGAAAACTCCGGCGCGCTCGCAAGCGCGCTCAGAGGCTCCCTGCTATCATAGCCGATTTCGCGCGCGGAGACAAGCCC
>CAMEMX010000048.1 GCA_945927915.1 uncultured Clostridia bacterium | reverse complement strand
TTCGTATATATTATTGGAAGATCAGAACGGTCAGGATCGTCAAAACAGGCTGGTGCGCGAGGTAGATGATGAGCGAATGCTTCCCGCAGAAGCGGAAAAAGCGCAGCACGGCGTTATCGCTGTTCACACGCGGCAGAAGGGTCTGCTTTTTGCGGTAGACGCTTTTGCCCAGCGCCGCGCCGAGCAGGAACCAGCCGAAGCCGGGAAAGAGCGGGAAAAAGTCGCTGCCCGTAAAGATGCTTCCGGAGCACAGGCCGAGGGGGAAGAGGAAATCCACGGAAACGGTGAACGTCTCCATCCAGAAGCCGAGCGCCACAAAGCAGACACCCAGCAGGGCGAGCGCCCAGTGCGGCAGGCGCTTGAACAGGGGATAGAGCATCATGCACACGCCGAGCATATGCAAAATCCCGAACCAGATGCGCATATTGCTCAAGCCGAGGATTTGATCCATGTACATCGTCACATAGCTGATGAGCAGTCCCGCGCCGAAGACGGTCACGCCGCGTTGGAAGCTGCGCGAGGCGAGGGTGACGCAGATGCCGGAGATCAGGACAAACAGGACGTGACCGTAGTGCTGGATAAAATAGAACCAGTCCGGAAGCGACAGCTCAATACCGCCAAAGTAGGAAAGATCAAAGAAAACGTGTACGGCGACCATGCCGAGGATACAGATGCCGCGCAGGGCGTCAAGCTCCCAGACGCGTTGCTTTTGCTCCGTCATTTCGTTTTGGCCTCCTCTTCCTCCTCTAAAACGCGGTAGGCGACCTTGCCGACGAGGGTCTTGGGCAGCTCGTCGCGGAACTCGATCTCATAGGGCATGGCGTATTTTGCGATGCGCTCGCGGCAGTAGGCAAACAGCTCCTGCCGGATCGCCTCGGAGGGGGTATACTCCGGGCGCAGGACGACAAACGCCTTGACGCGCTGCATCTTGTACGGATCCCTGACGCCGATGACGCACGAGAGCAGCACCTTCGGATGCCCGTCGATGATGTTCTCAAGCTGCGACGGATAGACGTTGTAGCCGGAGGTAATGATCATGCGCTTGATGCGCTGGCGGAAGTAGACGAAGCCGTCTTTGTCCATCTTTCCGAGGTCGCCGGTGTGCAGCCAGATGCGTCCGTCTGTATGGCGGCGCAGAGCGAGCGCGGTCTCCTGCGGATTGTCGAGGTAGCCCAGCATGACGGACGGGCCGGAGACACAGATCTCGCCCTCGGACTCGGCCTCGACCTCCTCGGTCGTCTCCGGACGGACGATTTTATAATAGGTGTCCGGGAAGGGAATGCCGATAGAGCCGGGACGGGCAAATCCCACCGGCGTCAGGCAGCTTGCCGTGACGCATTCGGTCGTGCCGTAGCCCTCGCGGATCTGCACCTTCGCCCCGTGCGCTTTCAGGAAGGCGTCGACCTTGGCCTTCAGTTCGACGGACAGGGAATCACCGCCGGAGAAAACGCCCATCAGGAAGGACATATCGAGCTCCTCCAGCCCCTGCGTGCGCAGCAGCGCTTCGAACAGGGTCGGCACGCCCGGGATGAAATTCGGACGCTTCTTTTTCAGCAGCTCCGCGTAGGTCTTGACGCTGAAATTCGGCACAAGGATGCACCGCGCGCCGCCGACAAGCGCCGTGTGGATGCCGATACCGAGGCCGAAGCCGTGGAAGATGGGCATGACGGAGAGCATCGAGCAGCCGCTGATGGTATCATAGCCGCTGGAGGCAATGGTCTGCAGCGCGAGGGCGTTGAAGTTGTAGCTGGAAAGGCAGATGCCTTTCGTCGTGCCGGTCGTGCCGCCGGAATAGAGGATCGCGGCGCATTCGTCATAGGAACCCTCGCTGTCCGGCAGGCTTTCCGCCGCCTTTCTGAGTGCGTCCGACCAGAGAATGTAGCTGTCGTCCTTCGGCAGCTTCGGGAATTTCCTCGCCTCGGTCAGACTAAAGCCGATCCGCAGCAGTGGCTTCAGCTCGTCCTGCAGTCTGGCAATGAGCAGAAGCGGCTTACGCTTTGCCTTCCTGAGCGCGGTGTTAACCTTGCCGTAGAAGCGGTCGAGCGTCAGAATTGCCTTGCTGTCAGAGGTGTTTAAGTAAAAGGTGATCTCCTCAGTGGCAGAAAGCGGGTGGATCATGTTGGATACGGCGCCGAGGCGGCTGAGCGCGTAGAAGCAGTCGACCGCCTGCGGCGTGTTGGGCATACAGATCGTGACGCGGTCGCCCTTGCCGATACCGAGCGCTGAAAGAGCACGGGCAGCGCGGTCGATGCGCGCGAGGAACTGCGCATAGGTCGTTTCCTTGCCCATGAACTCATACGCGACGCTGTTCGGGACGGACTTTGCCGTCTGCTCGATCAGGCGGTACATCGTAAGGCGCGGATAGTCGATCGTTTTCGGAATGCTGCCGTAGAAATTCAGCCACGGTGCAGAAGCGGAAAGAGACATGGCTTTCCTCCCTGATTGATTACTTTATTGTTCATTATAGCGAATTCGCGCCGGAAAAGAAACATACATTTTTTGAATGGTGTCAGATTTTTTCACAATCGAAAACTCGGACTTTATTTCCGGCGAAAAATATAATAAAATAGGAAGAGACTAAACAGAGGAAATGGAGCAGCTATGACGAATTTCAATGAACGCTTTGCCGCCGCGCGGCGAAAATATATCTCCCGCCAATTCTCACGCATGAACGACCGCCAGCTCGAGGCGGTTTTGACGACACAGGGGCCGCTGCTGCTTTTGGCGGGCGCGGGCAGCGGCAAGACGACGGTGCTGATCCACCGCATTGCCAACCTGATCCGCTTCGGCTGCGGCGCAGACAGCCCCGAAGTGCCGGACAACGTCACCGAGGACGACCTCGTGTTTTTGGAGACGCAGGCGGAAAACCCGACTGACGAGGGCCGACCGCGCGCGGAAGCCCTTGCCGCGCTCTATCCGGCGGCGCCGTGGTCGATCATTGCCATCACCTTCACCAACAAGGCAGCCAATGAGCTGAAAGACCGTCTTTCCAGACTGCTCGGCCCGGAGGCGGCGGATGTCTGGGCGATGACCTTCCACAGCGCCTGCTGCCGCATCCTGCGGCGCGATATCGAGCGCCTCGGCTACGACCGCAGCTTCACGATTTACGATACCTCCGATTCCGAGCGTTTGATGAAGGAGATTTTGCGCGATAATAATCTTGATGAGAAGGTATTTCCGCCGCGCAGCGTGCTGGGCCTCATCTCCAAGGCGAAGGATAAAATGCAGTCACCCGCGGAATTTGCCAAAAACGCCGGCGACGATTACCGCTTGAAACGCATCGCGCTTTTGTATGACGAATACCAAAAGCGCATGAAAAACGCGAACGCCGTCGACTTTGACGACATCATCCTGCTGACCGTGCGTCTGCTGCAGGAGCATGAGGACGTGCGCGAATACTACCAGCGCAAGTTCCGCTATGTGCTCATCGACGAGTATCAGGACACGAACCATCTGCAATATCTGCTTGCGTCCCTGCTTGCCGGGCGGTATGAGAACATCTGCGTCGTCGGTGACGACGATCAGAGCATCTACCGCTTCCGCGGCGCGACGATCGAGAACATTCTGGATTTTGAATCGCAGTATCACGGCGCGCGCGTGATCCGGCTGGAGCAGAACTACCGCTCCACGCAGCACATCCTTGACGCGGCAAATGCCGTCATCGCCAATAACCGCGGGCGCAAGGGCAAGCGCCTCTGGACGAACAACGGAGAGGGCGACCGCATCCTTTGCTACGAGGCGCAGAGCGAGAGCGACGAGGCCAGCTTCGTCGCAAACAACATCCTCTCGGAATCGAGAGGGCATAATCTCAAGGATTACGCTATCCTTTACCGCACGAACGCGCAGTCGAACGCGCTGGAATACGCGTTCAAGCGGTCGGGCTTGAAATACCGCATCATCGGCGGCACGCGCTTCTTTGACCGCGCCGAGGTCAAGGATATGCTTGCCTACCTCTGGGTCATCAATAACCGCGCCGATGACCTTCGCTTAAAGCGCATCATCAACCAGCCGCCGCGCGGCATCGGCGGCAAGACGATGGAGATGATCGAGCGCTACTGCGTCGCCTCCGGCAAGCCGCTTTACTCGGTCGTGAGCGACCCGTACAGCTATTCCGCGCTGGAACGCTCCGCGCCGAAGCTGATGAATTTCACGGTACTGATCGAAGAATGCGCCGAGCTGCTGGAAACGCTGCCGCTTCCGGAATTTTATGAGGAGCTGCTCATCCGCACAGGCTACACCGCTATGCTCGAGCAAAAGGACGACCCGGAAAACCGCGCACGGCTGGAAAACGTCCGCGAGCTGAAATCGTCCATCATGACCTATCTGGAAAACACCGACGAGCCTTCCCTCGGCGGATTTCTGGAGGAGATCGCGCTGTATACCGACATCGAGCAGTATGACGCCGAGGCGGATGCGGTCGTGATGATGACGATGCACTCGGCAAAGGGTCTGGAATTCCCGAATGTGTACATTGTAGGCGCGGAGGAGGGACTGTTCCCCGGAATGCGCGCCATCGGTGAGCCGGAGGAGATGGAGGAGGAGCGCCGGCTGTGTTACGTCGCCATCACGCGCGCCAAAAAGCACCTGACCATCACCGGCGCGCGCCAGCGTATGCTTTACGGACGCACGACGGTCAACCGTCCGTCGCGCTTCCTTGACGAGATCCCGGAAGAACTCATGGTGCGCAAGGAGGCGCCGCGCCCCGGCGGCTATTCCTCCGGCGAGGGGATGTCGCGCACCTATGCCTACGGCGGAATGCAAAAATCCGCCGCACCGCGCCGCGTGACGGATTCCTTTGCCGCGCCGAAGCCCAAAGCGCCGCTGCCCGAATTCCGTAAGGGCGACATGGTGCAGCACAATGTCTTCGGAAACGGTATGGTGCTCTCCGTCCTGAAAATGGGCAACGACGCCATGCTGGAGATCGCTTTTGACCAGGTCGGTACGAAGCGCTTGATGGCAGGTGCCGCTGCCGCGCGGATGAAGAAGCTGTAATACCTCCCGCCGCCCCGCATAGGAATATACGGGGTGGTGTATATGACGCTTGAACAGCGGAACCGGCTGCGCCGCAGCTTTGCCATTATACTGGTTTTGACCGTTGGGCTGACGATGCTGTTCCGGCTGCGACTGGCGCCGATGGCGGAGCGGCTGATGGCTACACAGGTGGACAATCAGGCGTCCGATGCGATCAATGCCGCCATTGACGAGCAGATCGCAGCGGGCGAGATCGACTACTCGCGCATGATCACGGTGGAAAAAGACGCGCAGGGCAACGTGACTGCGCTGCGCACGAATATCGCGGAGATCAACCGGCTGAAGACCAGCGTCCTGCAGCGCGTGGATGCCAGACTGCAAAACCTTTCCATGGAGGAGCTGGGCGTCCCGATCGGCTCGATCGTCCTGCCGGAGTTGCTCTCCGGACGCGGGCCGAAGATCCCTGTCCGCGTGCTTGCCGTGCGCACCTCGGACGCCGTTTTCCGTAGCAGCTTTACCGGCGCGGGCATCAATCAGACCAAGCACAGCATTACCATTGACGTTCACGTTGTTATCACAATACTGACATGGACGGGAACGCAGGAGATCTCGGTGGATTCCGCCGTGGTCGCTGCGGAGACCGTGATCGTCGGCAATGTACCGACGACCTATTTCGGCATGGAGGAACTGCCATGAATCCAAAAGAAGAGATCGCAAAGCTGACCGCCGAGCTGGAGCGGGCAAACCACGAATACTACGTTCTGGATGCGCCGACGATGGCGGACTTTGAATATGACCGCCTGCTGCGCCTCCTGGAGGAGCTGGAGGCGCAGTATCCGGAGCTGGCTTCGCCGCTTTCGCCGACCAAGCGTGTCGGCGGCGAGGCGCTGAGCAAATTTGAAAAAGTGACGCACGAGGTGCCGCTGGAAAGCCTGCAGGATGTGTTTTCCGAGGACGAGGTGCGCGAATTTGACACGCGTCTGCGCCAGAGCCTGCAAGACGCGTGCTACAGCGTCGAGCCGAAGGTCGACGGCCTCTCGGTCGCGCTGGAATATGTCGACGGCGCATTCGTGCGCGGCGCTACGCGCGGCGATGGTCGCGTGGGCGAGGATGTGACGGAGAATCTCAAAACCATCCGCTCCATCCCGATGCGTCTGGAAAACGCGCCGCACCGGCTGATCGTCCGCGGCGAGGTGTTTATGCCCCGCGCGGTGTTCGAGCAGCTCAATGCCGAACGCGAGGCCGAGGGCAAGCAGCTCTTTGCCAATCCGCGCAACGCGGCAGCGGGCAGCCTGCGTCAGCTCGATCCCGCTATTGCAGCCGCGCGTAAGCTCGATATTCTGATCTTCAATCTGCAGCTTGCCGAGGGCGTTACGTTTGCCACCCACGCGCAGACGCTCGACTACCTGCGCGAGCGGAAATTCAAGGTCATTCCCTATACGCTCTGCCAAAGCGCGGACGAGGCGATCGAGCGCATCCGCACCATCGGACAGACGCGCTATGACCTTGCCTATGATATTGACGGCGCTGTGCTCAAGCTCAACGCGCTTGCCGACCGTCAGGAGCTGGGCAGCACGGCGAAATTCCCGCGCTGGGCGTGCGCGTTCAAGTACCCGCCCGAGGTCAAGCAGACCGTTTTGCAGGACATCGTCGTGCAGGTCGGCAGAACCGGCGTCCTGACGCCCAAGGCGGTCGTCGCACCCGTGCGCCTCGCCGGAACGACCGTGACGAACGCCACACTGCACAATCAGGATTTTATCTCCGAAAAGGACATCCGCATCGGTGACACGGTGCGTATCCGCAAGGCGGGCGAGATCATCCCGGAAATTTTGGACGTCGTGCGGGAAAAGCGCCCGGCAGACGCCGTGCCGTACCGCCTGCCGGAGACCTGTCCGGTCTGCGGCGCACGCGTCGTGCGCGACGAGGAGGGCGCGTTCCTGCGCTGCACGGGCGCGGAATGTCCGGCGCAGCTCTCACGCAATATCGCGCATTTCGTCTCGCGCAACGCGATGGACATTGACGGCCTCGGTGAGGCCATCGTCGACCAGCTCATCGCAAACGGTCACATTGCCTCTCCGGCGGATATCTACTTTTTGCGCCTCGACGAGCTGAAATCCCTGTGGAAGAGCGGGCAAAAGGCCGCGCAAAAGCTTCTTGACGCCATCGAGAGAAGCAAGGAAAACGACGTCAGCCGCCTGATTTTCGCCCTCGGCATCCGACAGGTGGGCGAAAAAGCGGCCAAGGTGCTGGCGAAGACCTTCGGTTCGCTGGACAACCTGATGCAGGCCGGGGCGGACGAGCTGACGCAGGTGCGCGACATCGGCGCGGTCACGGCGCAGAACATCCTTGCATGGTTTGCCGACCCGCAGTCGCAGCACATGATCTCGCGGCTGCGTGAGGCCGGCGTGAACTTTGAAAGCCACGTCTGGCAGGAGGACGACCGCTTTGCGGGCATGACCTTCGTTCTGACCGGCGCGCTGAGCCTCTTTACCCGCGACGAGGCAACGGAGAAGATCGAGCGATTCGGCGGCAAGGCGGCGGGCTCCGTCTCCAAAAAGACGACCTATGTCGTCGCCGGGGAAAACGCGGGAAGCAAGCTGAAAAAAGCGAACGAATTGGGGATTCCCGTCCTTTCCGAAGAGGATTTTTTGAAGATGCTTGCCTGATCGCAAAAATTGTGCTATAATATTTTAGTTGTGCGATTTTATTCCTACGCGAAAGGAAGATAGAATACATGAGAAAACTCCTTGCGATCCTTGTTTGCAGATTCATCAAGCTGATCGGCGGCTTCGTCGGAAAGGGGACAAGCCTTCCCGGCAAGTTCGCGCTGAAGATCTGCCCGGACATCCTTCACCGGATCAAGATGCCGGAGATGATCGTCGCCGTCACCGGCAGCAACGGCAAGACCTCGACGGTCGAGATGATCGCCGCCGTTTTGCAGGCCTCCGGCAAGACCGTCGCCTATAACGCCGAGGGCTCGAACCAGATCGAGGGCGTCACGACGATGATCCTCAATTCCTGCACGCTTTCGGGTAAGATGAAGCAGGACGTCCTGCTGATTGAATCCGACGAGCGCTACACGAAGTTCACCTTCCGGTGGTTCCACCCGACGCACTACGTCATCACGAATCTCTACCGCGACCAGCTCACCCGCAACGGTCACCCGGAGTGGGTCTTTGACGCGATCCGCCAGAGCGTTTTTGACGACACCACGCTGATCCTCAACGCGGACGACCCGACCGTCTCGCTGTTCGGGCAGGGCAGGGACAACGTCCTCTGGTTCGGCCTCGACCGCTGCGCGAGCGATACGGAGGAATTTGTCGGCGTTTACAACGACGCGGTCTACTGCCCCGTCTGCGGCAAGCCGCTGCACTATGCGTTCTATCATTACAGCCATATCGGTGCATACCGCTGCAATGCGTGCGGCTTTGCCCGCCATGCGACAGACTTCGCCGTGACGGAGGTCGACCTCGACCACAGCCGCATCGTCATCAACGGCAAGGACACCGTCGAGCTTGCGTTCAAGAGTATCTACAATATCTATAACATTCTTGCGGCGTATTCCGTCTGCACGCTCTTGGGCATCCCCGGCGCGGACGTCGCCGGACGCGTGAGCAACTATATCCTCAAAAACGGCCGCTATATCGAGTTTTCCCTCGGCGCGCATGAGGGCACGTTCCTGATCTCCAAGCACGAGAATTCGATCTCCTACGATATGTCTTTCCGCTATGCCGTCTCGCAGGGCAAGCCCTTCAGCGCGGTCATCATCGTCGACGCAGTCAGCCGGAAGTATTTTACCAGCGAGACTTCATGGCTGTGGGACATCAATTTTGACCTGCTGAACGATCCGCTTCTGGAAAAGGTCTACCTTTGCGGCAAATACTGCAACGACCTTGCCATGCGCTTCTCGTTCACGGGCATTCCCGCAGAACGCATCCGCGTCTTTGCGGACATCGACGCGGCCTGCGCCGAGCTGCGCGAAACCGGCAGCGAGCAGCTCTACGCCGTGACCTGCTTCTCGGACAAGGAAAAATTCATGTCGAACGTGACGGTAAAGTGAGGACGCTATGGAACTGAAACTGCTGCATATTTTTGATGATGTGATGAATCTCTACGGCGAGTACGCGAACGTTGCGGTGATGGCGCGTTACCTGACCGACCTCGGGCATACCGTCACGGTCGATACTCTTTCGCTGTATGAGAAAAAGGATATTTCCGGCTACGATCTTTACTACATGGGCGCCGGCACGGAGCGCAGGCAGAAGCTCGCGCTGGCGCAGCTTCTGACATACCGCGAAGCGCTCCTGCGCGCCTGCGACGAGGGAAAGGTCATGCTCTTTACGGGCAATGCCTTTGAGCTGCTGGGCGCGTCCGTGACCGATTCGGAAGGGAAGACGTATGATTGCCTGCACCTTGCCGATTTTACGACCGCCGAGGGCACACGCCGCATCACGGGCGACTGCCTTGCGAAGTTTGATGAAACGGGCGACGTCCTCGTCGGCTTTATGAACAAATGCAGCCGCACGACGGGGGTGGAAACGCCGATTTTCAAGCTGCAGATGGGCTTCGGCAATGATGCCGACCGCGGCGCCGAGGGCTTCCGCAAGAATAACTGCCTCGGCACGCATCTGACCGGCCCGATCCTCGTGAAAAACCCCGCGATGCTCAAGTATATCGCGCGGCTTCTGCTCGGCGCGGACTACGCCGACGCCGTGACGTATTCCTATATGGAAAAGGGCTACGAAACGACCCGCTCCGAGCTGCAAAAGCGTCTGGAACAGACCAAATAAAGAATTGCGATAAAGGGCGCGCTTCAGCCGAAGCGCGCTGCTTTTTGCCCTGCGCAGCACGTGGTAAAATGTCGAATTATGCCAGCTGAGGTTGACATAGTTGCCGTTTTATGTTATAG
>CAMEMX010000047.1 GCA_945927915.1 uncultured Clostridia bacterium | reverse complement strand
GCGCCACCTTGCCAAGGTGGAGGTAGCGAGTTCGAGCCTCGTCACCCGCTCCAAAATAATAAGGAACGCACTGCGTTCCTTATTTAATATCCGGTGCCGTGGCCAAGCGGTAAGGCAAAGGTCTGCAAAACCTTCATTCGGCAGTTCAAATCTGCCCGGCACCTCCAGAAAAAGCACTTGCTTCGGCAAGTGCTTTTTTCAACGAAATGTTGCACGCTGCTCCGCTTGCCGAAGAGAGGCAAGCTTCACATGAAAAAAGAGAGGAAGACCAATGGAAGAATTCGTAACCGGTTATTGCCGCGTGCTCGACAGCGCACGCACCGTGCTGGTCGATTTGGACGACCGCTGCGCCGACTGCTGCTATCCCGACTGCGCCTATGTGGGCGAGTGTCCTGTCGCGGAGCGGATCGCAGTGCTGCTGGCAGAGAAGTCCTGAGCCGTCACGATGCCGAAAAGCAGGTCGATTCTTTTTCGCTTTAAAGCAAAAACGGCAATATTTCGCCGAGCAAAGGAAAAATGAAAAAATTTTTCGGCAAAACTTGCAAAAATCATTGACTATTTTCGTGAATTCTGCTATAATTCTTAATCGCGTGAGCATAGATTTCTGGCAATGCCGGAGGTGCATAAACGGTGCTTGATGAGTTAAAGACCGCCAAAAAGGTGGTCGGGATCAAGCAACTGCGCAAGGCTCTTTCTACGGGCGAGGTCAAAAAGGTCTTTCTCGCGGACGACGCCGACCCCATGCTGACCCAGCCGCTCGCAGAGCAATGCAGAGCCCTGGAGATCACCGTGGTCTGCGTTCCGACGATGAAGCAGCTTGGCGCAGCTTGTAACATATCGGTGGACGCCGCAGCGGCGGCGATCCTCTGAAATTCGTATCCTGCGGAATATTTTAGGATATTTCGGGATAATATAATCGCCGGAATCTTTTTTCGGCAAATTCAAAAGAAAGGAGAACAACATGCCTACTTTTAATCAGTTGGTCAGAAAAGGAAGAGAACAGAGCACTTACAAGTCCACGGCTCCTGCACTGCAGAAGGGTCTGAACACCCTCAAGAACCGCGCAACGGACCTGTCTTCCCCGCAGAAGAGAGGCGTCTGCACCGCAGTTCGTACCACCACCCCGAAGAAGCCGAACTCTGCACTTCGTAAGATCGCCCGTGTTCGCCTGACGAATGGCTACGAGGTTTCCGCCTACATCCCCGGTGTCGGCCACAACCTGCAGGAGCACTCCGTCGTTCTGATTCGCGGCGGTCGTGTTAAGGACCTCCCCGGCGTGCGTTACCACATCATCCGCGGTACGCTCGACACCCAGGGTGTTCAGGGTCGTATGCAGGCCCGCTCCAAATACGGTCAGAAGCGTCCGAAGGCCAAGAAGAAGTAATTGCGATCTCTGCCTTTGACAAGGCATCGCCTGGCATGGTTATTTTCTTTACTATAATTCAGAAATACCTGGCAGGCACCAACGATAGGACACGCCTATCGAAGTACCTATGAAATCATTTTTATGAAGGAGGGAAGCGAAGTGCCCAGAAGAGGTAATGTTCCCAAGAGAGAGGTCCTTCCGGATCCTGTCTATAAGTCCACTCTGGTGACTAAGCTCGTAAACAGCGTCATGCTGGACGGCAAGAAGGGTGTTGCCCAGAGAGTCGTCTATGACGCATTTGCAATCGTCGAACAGAAGACCGGCAAGAACGGTCTCGACGCTTTCCAGCAGGCCATGGAAAACATCATGCCCAGTCTGGAAATCAAGTCCCGCCGTGTCGGCGGCGCCACCTACCAGGTCCCGCTGGAGGTTCGCCCCGAGCGTCGTCAGACTTTGGGTCTGCGCTGGCTCACGGCCTATGCCCGTAAGCGCAGTGAAAAGACCATGAAGGAACGTCTCGCAGGCGAGATCATGGATGCCTGCAACAACACCGGCGCCTCCGTGAAGAAGCGCGAGGATACGCACAAGATGGCAGAAGCCAACAAGGCCTTCTCCCATTTCCGCTGGTAAGCGAAAAGGAGCTACACAATGCCGAGAAATTACTCGCTTGAGAACACACGAAACATCGGTATCATGGCGCATATTGACGCCGGCAAGACGACCACGACCGAGCGCATTCTGTTCTACACCGGCCGCACCTACAAGCTGGGCGAGACCCACGAGGGCACGGCCACGATGGACTGGATGGAGCAGGAGCAGGAGCGCGGCATCACGATCACATCCGCTGCAACGACCTGTTTCTGGCGTCATTGCCGCATCAACATCATCGACACCCCGGGCCACGTGGACTTTACCGTTGAGGTCGAGCGCTCCCTGCGCGTGCTCGACGGCGCGGTCACGGTCCTGTGCGCAAAGGGCGGCGTCGAGCCGCAGACCGAGACGGTCTGGCGTCAGGCGGACAAGTACAATGTCCCGCGCATGGTCTACGTCAATAAGATGGACATCATGGGCGCCGATTTTTACAATGTTCTCAAAATGATGCATGATCGGCTGAAATGTAACGCTGTTCCCATCCAGCTGCCGATCGGTGCGGAAGCCGATTTCCGCGGCGTGGTCGACCTCATCAAGATGAAGGCGAACGTCTTCTATGATGAACTGGGCAAGGATGTCCGCGAGGAGGAGATCCCCGAAGAGCTCCGCGACCTGGCCGAGGAGTACCACGAAAAGCTGCTTGAGGCCGTCTCCGACCAGGACGACGAGATCATGGAGCTGTATCTGTCGGGCGAAGAAGTCCCGCAGGAGAAGATCCGTGCTGCCATCCGCAAGGCGACCATCGCCGTGCAGATGATCCCCGTTGTTTGCGGCACGTCTTATAAGAACAAGGGCGTTCAGGAGCTGCTGGACGCGATCGTGGACTATATGCCGTCCCCGCTCGATAAGAAGGGCATCCACGGCGTCAACCCCAGAACCGATGAGGAGGAGTTCCGTCCTGCCGACGATGCGGCGCCGTTCTCCGCCCTCGCGTTCAAGATCGCGACCGACCCCTATGTCGGCAAGCTCTGCTTCTTCCGCGTGTATTCCGGTTCCATCGACAAGGGCACGACCGTGCTCAACTCGACCAAGGGTACCCGCGAAAGACTTGGCAGAATCCTGCAGATGCACGCCAACCACCGCGAGGATATTGAAACGGTGTATTCCGGCGACATTGCTGCCGCCGTCGGTGTGAAGAACACCACCACGGGCGACACCTTCTGCGACGAGAAGCACCCCATCATCCTCGAATCCATGGAATTCCCCGAGCCGGTCATCCGCGTCGCCATCGAACCGAAAACGAAGGCGGGGCAGGAGAAGATGGGCATCGCCCTGATGAAGCTGGCTGAGGAAGACCCGACCTTTAAGACCTATACCGATACCGAGACCGGTCAGACCATCATCGCCGGCATGGGCGAGCTCCACCTGGAGATCATCGTCGACCGCCTGCTGCGGGAGTTCAAGGTCGAGGCCAACGTCGGCGCGCCGCAGGTCGCCTACAAGGAGACCGTGCGCGGCAATGCGGATGTGGACATGAAATATGCCCGTCAGTCCGGCGGTAAGGGTCAGTACGGTCACGTCAAGATCAAGCTCGAACCGAATGAATCCGGCAAGGGCTATGAGTTCGTTAACGCCGTCACGGGCGGCGCGATCCCGAAGGAGTATATCCCGGCGGTCGATCAGGGCATTCAGGGCGCGATGACGGCAGGCGTGCTTGCCGGCTTCCCGGTCGTGGATGTCAAGGTAACGCTGTACGACGGCTCCTTCCACGAGGTCGACTCGTCCGAAATGGCCTTTAAGATCGCGGGCTCTATGGCCTTCAAGGAGGCCTGCCGCAAGGCGCAGCCCGTCGTCCTTGAACCGATCATGAAGGTCAGCGTTATCGTCCCCGAGGAGTACACCGGCGACGTCATCGGTGACATCTCCTCCCGCCGCGGCAACATTCTCGGCATGGAGCCGAGAAACGGCTCTACCCAGATCGACGCGAACGTCCCGCTCTCGCAGATGTTCGGCTATGCGACCGATCTGAGAAGCCGCACCCAGGGCCGCGGACAGTATTCGATGGAACCGAGCCATTACGTCGAGCTGCCGAAGAATCTTCAGCAGGAAATCGTTGAAAAACGCGGTTCTTGAGAAAAAACACTTGCCATTACGCGATTTTTAGTGTATAGTGGTACTGTGCGAACAAAAAACTAATTTACCATTCATAAATCAACAGGAGGATTTTTTCAATGGCAAAGCAAAAGTTTGAAAGAACAAAGCCCCATGTAAACATCGGCACCATTGGTCACATTGACCATGGCAAGACCACCCTGACTGCTGCCATCACCAAGTACCTGGCTATGTGCGGCGGCGCAGAGTTCACCGACTACGCCAACATCGACAAGGCCCCCGAAGAGAAGGCTCGTGGTATCACAATCAACACCGCTCACGTCGAGTACGAGACTGCCAAGCGTCACTATGCTCACGTTGACTGCCCGGGTCACGCCGACTATATCAAGAACATGATCACCGGCGCTGCGCAGATGGACGGCGCGATCCTCGTTATCGCCGCTTCCGACGGCCCCATGGCTCAGACCAAGGAGCACCTGCTGCTTGCCCGTCAGGTTAACGTTCCCTCCGTCCTCGTCTTCCTGAACAAGGTCGACCAGGTCGACGACGAAGAGCTCCTCGAGCTCGTCGAGATGGAAGTCCGCGAGACTCTGGACTTCTACGGCTTCCCCGGAGACGACACCCCCATCATCCGCGGCTCCGCTCTGAACGCTCTGGTTTCCGAGTCCACCGATCCCAACGCTCCCGAGTATGCCTGCATCAAGGAACTCATGGACGCCGTTGACACCTGGATCCCCACTCCCGACCGTAAGGCCGACCAGCCCTTCCTGATGCCTGTTGAGGACGTCTTCACCATCTCCGGCCGTGGCACCGTCGCTACCGGTCGTGTCGAGCGTGGTTCCATCAAGAAGAACGAGCCCGTCGAGATCGTCGGCCTCATGGAAGAAAAGAAGTCCACCGTCGTTACCGACATCGAAATGTTCCACAAGCTCCTCGACTACGCTGAAGCAGGCGACAACATCGGCGCTCTGCTCCGCGGCGTTGACAAGAAGAGCATCGAGCGTGGTCAGGTTCTGTCCAAGCCCGGCTCCATCCATCCGCACACCAAGTTCAAGGGCCAGGTTTACGTCCTGTCCAAGGAAGAAGGCGGCCGTCACACCCCGTTCTTCAACAACTATCGCCCGCAGTTCTATTTCCGTACCACGGACGTCACCGGCATCATCAGCCTTCCCGAAGGTGTTGAGATGTGCATGCCCGGCGACAACATCGACATGGACGTCGAGCTGATCACCCCGATCGCTATCGAGAAGGGCCTCCGCTTCGCTATCCGTGAAGGTGGCCGTACCGTCGGTTCCGGCGTTGTCATCGAGATCAACGAGAACTAATTGCATAACAGAGAGCAGGGCAGCAATGCCCTGCTCTTTTACTGTTGCTTTGCTGGTGGGGACGGGTTCACGTCCTGCCGCCATTACTGCTTGCCCTCCAAAGAAAGGAGAAATTATGACTTATCAGGAAATCATTCACAATGAAACGATCCGCGCCTATATCCGCAAGGCGGACGAGTCGCTGATCGCGCTTGGCTATACCGAGCACAGTTTCGCCCATGTGACCCATGTGGCAGAAACCGTGCGTTATATCCTTGAAACGCTGGAATATGACGCGCATACGGTCGAGATCGCGCAGATCGCAGGCTATCTGCACGACATCGGCAACCTCGTCAACCGTGTCGACCATTCGCAGAGCGGCGCGGTGATGGCGTTCCAGATATTGAACAGCCTGCAATTTGACGCAGAGGACATCGCGACCATCGTCACCGCCATCGGCAACCATGACGAGGGCACCGGCGTGCCGGTCAACGCCGTCGCCGCTGCGCTGATTCTGGCGGACAAGGCGGATGTGCGCCGCAGCCGCGTGCGCAATCAGGATACCTCCACCTTTGACATCCATGACCGCGTCAATTACTCGGTCAAAAAATCGCAGCTCAAGATCAATGAGGATCGCAGCATCGTCAAGCTCAAGCTGACGGTCGATACGCATTACGGCTCTGTGATGGATTACTTTGAGATCTTCATGCAGCGCATGATCCTCTGCCGTAAGGCGGCGGAAAAGCTGGGTCTGCAATTCAAGCTCATCATCAACGAGCAGCAATTGATTTGATCATTCGACATCCAAGTCCCGGTAAGGATACAGCCGCACCCATTTTCCGCTCTCTGCGTCATAGCGCACGGAGCTGCGGTGCGACGAGAGCAGCCGCACGATGTCATACACATCCACCCAGATCTCGGAATCGCATTCCTTCTGGCTCTCGTCAAAGACGAGCTGCATTCCGAAGTGCAGATGCACAGTATTGATGTTGTTGACGTTTTCCCGCGCGCTGTAGCCCGTCCTTCCCATAAACCCGATCACGTCGCCCGCGCAGACACGCTGCCCGACCTCCAGACCCTCAACATAGGGCGTGTCCTTGCGCAGATGGGCGTAGTAATAGTAGCGCAGCCGATCGTCCGAGCGGATGCCGATGCGCCAACCACCGTATTGATTCCAGCCGAGCGCTTCGACCGTGCCGGATTCCACCGCAATGATGGGCGTGCCGAGCGCGCCCATCAGGTCGTTGCCCAGATGCCGCCGCCGAAAGCCGTAGCTTCTGCTGCTGCCGAAATCCGCATAGTGGCTGTAGCCGTAGCCGGCGGCGATGGGGGAGAACGCCTTCAGGCCGTAGGCTGGGACCCATTCGCGTTCGCCGGTTTCTTTGTTGGTGACCTCAATGGCATAGCTTCCGACCAGTCCGCCGAGAACCGCCTCGTATGCGCGGCGGTAATAGGCGAAGTATTTGTATTGCGATCCGAGCAGCTCCTGCGGGGACTTGTCCTTGCGGAGCTGCTCGGCTGCTTCATTGACGCCACGGACGGTGATCCCGTTTCCGCCGACCCTGACCGCCGCCAGCGCGAGGATGTCGATCCAGTCGAGCGGCTTTTCCTCGCCCTGCGAGGCGATGTCAATGTCGAGCGCACGCTGCAGGGCGGGGTAGTCGACGTTGAACTCGACCCAGTGGAGCACCTCGCCTTCGGCAAACACCTGCGGCGCAAGCAGCAAAATCGACAAAATACATAAAAAGATCCTCTTTTTCACAAGCTACACCTCGAACGGTAGTCTGTGAAAAAGAGGATCGTTTTATTCACGCGGCGCGGAGATGACGAGCACGGTGCAGTGCGCCGAATCGGTCACCTCGGCAGGGAAGTAGACAGCGGTCTCATACGAGCCGAGGCAGGTTTCGAACACTGCCGAAAGCTGCTCGTAGTCGACGCAGTAAGCCGTGACGGTGGGCTGCGGTGTGCGTTCGGCGGCGGCCTCGGACAGCGCCTTCGCAAGCGGAAGGGCGTCAAGCAAGCGGGAATACAGCGTATCCGATTCCGCGTTCACAAGCTCTGGCGGCATCATTTCCTCTGCGTTCTGCAGCGGTGCAAGCTCGCCCGGTACCGCGCCCCAGACGATCAGAAGCGGCGCTCCGCTCGGATTCGAACTCGTTTTTGGCGGTGCTAACGTCGTTCCGCCGGGAAGACCGTCGCCGGCGTTAGTATCGTCAGAAAGCGACGCTGACGTGTTGCCTGTCGGAAGCTCCGGCAGATCCACAAACCCGTAGTCGAAAACGGTATCGCCCTCAATCAATGCATCGGTCGGCTCAGGGAAAGTGGTGGCGGCATCATTGCTGTCATTTGCGATCGCCATTTCTTCTTTGCTCGCAGCGTCACCCGTTTCGGAGAAGTCTTTGAGATAAAAATTGCCGGAAGCAATGCTGTAAAACGCTTCATCTTGCACGGCCTCGTCCGGCGCAATGCCGAGGGTATCTGCTGCCGTCGAGTCCGCGGCAGTTTCCGTCGGCAGCCCGGGCAGCGTGGAATTGCCGAACAGGACGAGGGCAAGCATGGCGGCTGCGGCCAAACCCGCAGCACCGATGGAGAGGTACTTCCTTTTGTGCGGGGCTTTTTTTCGCGGTTCGCTGCGCACCTGCGCCATAATGCGACCGGTGAGGTCAGCGGGCGGCTCGGCCTTGGCAGCGCGGAGTGTTGCGTCAGCCTCTTCCAGCTCGCGCAAACGTTCGCGGCAATGTGCGCACGAACGAAGATGCTGCTGCAAACGGCGCTCTTCGATCTCGCTGTTCATACCGTCGATGTGCGCGCTGAGCAGCGGCAGATATTCATTGCACATTTCCGCGACCTCCTTTCCGTTCCTGCCTGTTTGACGCTTTTGCATCCGCTTTGTTCCCTGATTGCAAGAGTTTTTTTCTTAAATTTTCGCGGGCGCGGGCAAGCCTCGACTTGACCGTCCCCTCCTTGACGTCCAAAACGGCGGCAATCTCGGTGTAGCTCAGACCGTTGACGACCCGCAGGGTCAGAATGCGGCGCTGCTCCGGGTCGAGGCGCTGCATCGCGGCGGCGAGAAGTTCGTGTTCCTCCTGCGAAAGCAGCGCTGCCTCCGGTGTCGGCGCAGGATCGGGCACGTCGAGAAGCTGCGTCTGACCGTCGTCGTCCTCGACGGTCAGGGAGACCTGCTTGCGCCGCTTGACGCTGCGCAGAAAGTCGAGACAGGTGTTAGACGCCAGACGGTACAGCCAGGTGGTAAATGCAGACTCAAAATGGAAGCTCTCCAGACTGCGCCACGCTTTCAGGAACGACTCCTGCGTCATGTCGGCGGCGTCCTCCGCGTTGCCCGTGATGCGAAGGCAGAGGTTATAAATGGAGGACTGGTATTGCAGCACAAGCTGCTCAAACGCCGCCTCATCGCCTGCGGCGGCTCTTTTCAGCACTTTTTTCTCTTCGATGTCGATCACCTCACAGTTCAACTGAGGTCACGGCAGATCGCGCGCACGACCGCATGGACCTCCCCGGCGGTGGAAAGATGGGAGATCTGTTCCTTATAGTAGGCGCTGTGCGGTACGCCGCGCAGATACCACGCCAGATGCTTTCGCGCCTCCAGACAGGCGATATGCTCGCCCTTGTCCTCCAGCGCCAGCGAAAACTGCCGCAGGGCGACCTCCATGCGCTCGCGCAGGGGCGGACGTTCCGGGATCTCGCCGCCAGAAAGCGCTGCGTTCACCTGCGCGAACAGCCAGGGATCCCCGAAAACGCCGCGTCCGAGCATGAAAAGGGCGGCGCCGCTGTGCGCCTTGCAGCGCAGCGCGTCCTCCGGCGAAAAAATGTCGCCGTTAGCGATGACGGGGATCGACACCGCACGCACGACTTTCCCGATCTCGTCCCAGTCTGCCCGACCGGAGTAGAGCATGGTTTTCGTGCGGCCGTGCAGGGCGATGGCGTCCGCGCCCGCCTGCTCGAGCGCCTGCGCCATCTCGACGGCGCGGATGCTGCCCTTGTCCCAGCCGAGGCGGGTTTTGACCGTGACGGGAACGCCGACGGCAGCCTTGACCGCGCGGACGATCTCGCAGGCCAGCGGAATGTCGCGCATGAGCGCGCTGCCGTCGCCGTTGTTGGCGATCTTAGGCATGGGGCAGCCCATGTTGATGTCGACAAAGTCGCAGCCACTGTGCTCCAGCGCCAGAACCGCAGCCTCCGCCATCATCTTCGGCTCGTTGCCGAAGATCTGCGCCCCGCAGAGCGAACCGGCGGTTTTGCGCAGCAGGGAGAGGCTTTTTTTGTCGTGATAGACCAGCGCACGCGAGGATACCATCTCGGTGACGGTGACCGCCGCGCCGAGCCCGGCGCAGACCGTGCGGAACGCGTAATCCGTCACGCCGGCCATCGGCGCGAGAAAGAGCGGGGAGGAAAGCGTGTGACCGAGAAACTGCATAGGGTTGCCCACCTTTGTCAAAGCGAAGATTGTAAATGGTATTATACTAAATCGCGTGCGCTTATGCAAGCG
>CAMEMX010000046.1 GCA_945927915.1 uncultured Clostridia bacterium | reverse complement strand
ATTGCGCTGGTGGGCAAGGGCGGCGTGGGGAAAACTTCCGTTTCCGCACTCACCGTCCGGCTGCTGGCGCAGAAATATCCGGATAAAAGAATTCTGGCCATTGACGCCGACCCGGCTGTGGGTCTGGCGACGGCGCTTGGGGTGGAGGTCTGTTCCACTGTGGATGACATCCGCAAGGCCTTTGTCCACAGCGCGGAGGAGGGCAACACCGCCGCCGCCATTGAGATGCTGGGAGAGGCCAGGTACCGTTTGATGGATGCCCTGACAGAGCAGAAGAGCATCTCCTTCCTTGCCATCGGCAGGCCGGAGGCAGCGGGCTGCTACTGCAAGGTAAATGCCTATCTGAAGCAGATCATCACCCTGATCGCCGGGAGCTTTGACTATGTTGTGATCGACGGTGAGGCGGGCATTGAGCAGATTAACCGGCGGGTCATGGAGAAGGTGACCCATCTGATCCTGGTCTCCGATGCCAGCCGCAAGGGTCTGCAGGTGGTGAAAACCATCCATACTGTGGCAAAGGAACTGGTAATGTTTGAAAAAGTTGGCCTGATCGTCAACCGGATGCCGGATATGCGCCTGCAGGGACAACTGGACACGGGAGAAATCCCGCTGCTTGCCTGCATCGGAGAGGATCGGGCAATGGCTATGAGCGATATGCTGGGCAACAGCGTTTTCTCGCTGGCGGAGGATGCCGAGATCCTTCGGGGCGTGGAAAAGGGCCTGACCGGGATGCAGATTCTATAAAAAGAGGTGGGTTTGAATGAAGGACTTGAAGCATCTGTACTACTTTGAGCGGCTGCTGGAGGACGCCAACAATGACCTGATCCGTCAGGCGCAAAATGACGGCAAGATCTGCGTTGCCTACACCTGCGAGAATGTGCCCGAACCCCTGCTGAATCTGGAGGGGGCATTTTCCGCACGGCTGCGTGCGCCGCGTACCGGCTCGATGGAGATGGGAACTTACTATATGACGAGCTTCCTGTGCGAGTATTCCCGGGCGCTGCTGGAGCGGGCAATCGAAGGCGGCTTCAATTTTGCCGACTGCATGATCACGCCGGACGGCTGCACCATGATGAACCGCTGCGTGGAGAATATGGAACTGCTGAAGACCAACGAGAAGGAGAAATTCTTCTATGAATACATGGAGGTTCCCATGAAAGCCGACGATAACGGCCTGAATCTCTATGTGCTGCAATGCAGGAA
This sequence comes from uncultured Clostridia bacterium, assembly GCA_945927915.1. Taxonomy (GTDB): domain Bacteria; phylum Bacillota; class Clostridia; order Oscillospirales; family Oscillospiraceae; genus JAZOXB01. The sequence goes on along the minus strand of CAMEMX010000046.1, from coordinate 8,809 downwards.
TCATATTCTGAAGCCCTTGCAGGAGCACTACGGCATTGATGTTTCCGATGCCGCCATCCGTAAGGCTGTGCAGGAACACAACCGGGTTTGCGAGCTGATCCGCGCCATCGGCGAGTTCCGCAAGGGGGATATGCCGCGGATCACCGGTTATGAGTATCATATCATTACCATGGTGACCTACGCTGCTCCCAAGTATCTGCTGATCGACAAGCTGGAAGAAACGTTGGAGGAGCTGAAAACGTGCCAGCCGGATGCCAAAAACCGGTTCCGGGCGAGAGTGGTCCTGGTCGGGTCTGAGGTGGATGATGTGGATGTGGTGCGGCTGATCGAAGATTCCGGCGCCTATGTCTGCGCCGACCGGTTCTGCTACGGCTCCTTCCCCGGCAGAGACCCCCTCGTGCTTACCGACGATGAGGACGCCCTGACCCAGATCTGCCGGCAGTATATGTACCGGGGACAGTGTCCGCGATTTATGAATCAGGCAAAAATACAGGAGCGGCGGCGCTATGTTGCGTCTCTGGCGGAGGAATACAGGGCGGATGGCATTATTTACGAACAGGTGAAGTTCTGCGACCCCTGGGCGTACGAAAAAATGGTGGGCGCCCATGTGCTGCGGGAGGATTACGGCTACCCCGTTTTGGCGGTAGACCGCCCCTATGCCATCGGTGTTTCCGGTCAGATGCGCACCCGCGTGCAGGCGTTTGTGGAGAGCATCGAGATCAAGAAGATACAGGGAGGTGCGAAGCGTGGCTAAGGAAGTGGGAAAAGACCGCTTGGGCGATTTGTATACCAACGGCAAAGTGCGCAAGCGCCGGGAATGGCGCGGCTTCGCGGATACCTTGTACGATTACTGGCGCTGGCTGCATATTATGGGCATTCTTGCCGGATTCATCATGAAGCCCCGGAACATCAAGGCAATGCTCCGCTACCGCTGGATGGCAAATTATCTGGCGGTGCCGATGATGCTGGACAGGCATACCCAGGGCCTGCGGGGGGAATACCTGCGCATCTGCCACACGGAGCAGGATCTGGTCGTGTCGGATGTGGCGAAGCTGCTGAACAATCTGTTCCGGGGCGACCGGCGCATCGGCAACGACACGGAGTTTTCCAAGAAAGTGGTTCTGGTGGACGAAAATGAGATGACTGCCGTCATGATGGGCTTCCCCACGCTGAAGGGCCTTAGCCGGGAAACACCCTCCACATATGTTTCTGTGCTGCTGAACCAGAACGCCGCGGTGCACTACATCGATGTCGCCCAGGAGTATGGTCTGGCAGGCGATGTCTGCCCCATGCCGGAGGCTGAGGCCGGCGTGTCCATTGACGATGATGCTCCTGTTTTGGGCGCCTGCGCCATTCAATGCAACACCACCTGCGACGGCTCTCTGATGAGCAACGGCGTCATTTCCAAGCGCCTGGAGTTGGAGGACGGCATCCCCGTGTTCCAGTTGGCTGCTCCGCTGCGTCACAGAGAGGCGGATGTGCAGGAGTATGCGGCGCAGGAGATCCGCAATGCGATCGCTTTCATTGAGGAGCATACCGGCGAAAAGTGGGACTGGGATTACTATTTCGAGTGCGCCAAGCGTGTGAATATTTCCACCCGATACCGCATGGATTGGCTGGATATGAACAAGACCGACTATCCGCAGGTCTTTGGCTCCAATCTGGCGCTGTATACTGAGACCAATTACATGGCCATCTGCGGCAAGATCCCCGAATTCGTGGAAGCGGACCGGAAAATCGATGCTCTGGCACAAAAGGCATACAAGGCAAAAAAGAAGATGGCGAAGGAATACCGCCACCGCGCCATCATCTGGGGCGTGCAGTCCCACTTCTACTTCGACTTCCTGCTGTGGCTGGTAAACTGCTGGGGTATTGTGCCGCTGACCGATATGCTTTCCATGGTCTCCACCAAGACGCTCTGCGAGGACAATACCCCTGAGGGCAGAGAGCAGGCGATCTATGATATTGCTTGGCTGACGGAGAACATGATCATGCGCAACCGCACCCATGGCGGCTACAAGGTCCTTTTGGATGAGCTGTGGGAGTATGTGGAGGAATTCCATGCCGATATGGTCATCCTCTGGGAGCATATGAGCTGCAAAGCCCTCAACGGCATGCACGGCCAGTTTGAGGAAAAGGCAAGAGAAAAGGGCATCCATCTGGTCTGGGTCACCCATGACCTGTTTGACCCCCGTGTCATTTCCCGTCAGGGGGTTCGAGATCAGATCAACCGCTATATGCGTGCCGTCATGCAGGAGGAACCTCTGGATCCGTCTCTGGAGATCCTCCATGACGAGCACTCTTGGTAAAAGGAGGCAATCGTATGAAGTATTATGGCGGATGTGATTCCGGCAGCACTTACACAAAATGCGTGATCCTTGATGAGAACGGAAAGATGGTGGCGAATGTTACGCTGAGAAGCCGGATCAACGCGGTACTCAGCTGCGAAGCTGCCCTGGATCAGGCGGTCGCACAGGTTCCCGAGCTGCATAGTCCCAAGGAGCTAGCCTATCTGGTGGGCACAGGCTACGGAAGAAACAAGGTCCCCGCGGCCGACGAGAATATCTCCGAGATCAGCTGTCATGCCATGGGCGTCCATGTGGCGGATCCCAGCGTCAAGGCCATCATCGATATCGGCGGTCAGGACGTCAAAGGCATCGCGGTAGACAAGGATGGCACGGTGCTGGACTTTGCCATGAATGACAAATGCGCCGCGGGAACCGGACGGTTTTTTGAGGCGATGGCAAGAGCCTTTGAAATGGATCTGACGGAGTTCTCCCGGCTGTCCCTGAAGGCAAAGAATGTGATCCCCATTACCGCGCAGTGTACGGTGTTTGCGGAATCCGAGGTGATCTCTCTGGTAGGCGAGGGGAAGCCCATGGATGAGATCGCCGCAGGTATAGAGCTTTCGGTGGCAAAGCGCTGTTTCGTGATGTCCAAAAAGGCGGGTGCTACGGACAGGATCACTCTGACGGGCGGATGCGCAAAAAATGACGGCCTGAAAGCCGCCATTGAAAAGGTTTTGAAGCTGAAGGTCATCGATCTCCCTGTTGATCCCCAGTTGATCGGCGCTCTGGGTGCGGCAGAATTTGCCCGCCAGAAGGCAATGGCACGCTGAGGAGGGCTGCTTATGATCGTTCTGAAAATTCTCGCCATTGCGGCGCTGGTCGTGGTGACCTTTTTCGTGGTCACGTTTGTTGTTTACTTCTTCAATCTGGATATGAAGCTCACGGCAGCGCTGGAGCCTCTGTTCCTGAAACACTATGACAAGATCAAGCGGGATAAGCACCTGTGATGAAACTGTATGATCCGATTATTTCCCGCATTTTGTCGCTTTGCCGGCAGGCGTCGGTCAGGGAGCTGCCGGTCTGCGATGTGGATTGGCGGGATCTGGGCAAGGAGAATCTGATTTTCCGGCAGGACATGGCGTATGAGCTGGGGGGAAACGGCGACCGTTTATTCGCATTGGGCGCAACCGCGGTAACGGATGACCCCGCTTTGGTGACGGAAGATGAGATCGTGCTGATCGGCAAGGACCTGCCGGAGCTGACAGCGGATACCTCCTATGCCCGGATCGCGCTGGTTCGGGTGGCGCCGGATACCCTGGGCGAGGGAAACGCCCTGTACAACGCGGTAAAACAGATGGAGTTTGTCCGTTATCATGTAAGTCCCGAGGGCTTCATGACACGCGTTTCTCTAATCAACGGCACAGAGAGCGCCCGCGTCAGCAAGCAGGCGCTGGAAAAAGGTCTGACCTTTACGAAAGTGGGCAACCTGATGCTGCGGCAATTCCACAAGAATGCGCGGATCGTCAGTGTGAAGCTGATTTTTATTACAGACCCCACTTTCCCGTTTCCGGCGCTGAAGGATGCAGTCCGCGAGACAGAGAGAATCACAAAGGCGATGGATCATATCCTGAAAAACGGCATGACGGACTGCGAAAGCTGTAGTCTCCAGAAGGTCTGCGAAGAAGTGGAGGGCATGAAAGCGCTCCACTTCAACATGACAAATCACAAAGAGAACTGACCCTTGATGATTTTTTTATAAAAGCCAGCCGCAAGCATCTGTTATCTGCAGATGCTTGCGGCTGGCTTTAAAGAAATCGACATGAATTGTGACGACGGAGACGATCATTATCGCGCATTATCGCGCATGATCAATCATAAACGCTCAAAAGAAATCAATTACGATCAAATCCGATCAAGATAGCGGCAGGCGTTCAGAGCGGCGGCTGCGCCGTCAGAGATCGCGGTCGCGACCTGACGGTAGGTCTTGGTTCTGCAGTCGCCCGCGACAAAGACGCCGGGCGTTTTTGTTTCCCCGGATTCTCCGGCGACGACATAGCCTGCGGCGTCCAATTCGGCAACGTCCGCAAAAGCACCGTTATCCGGGGCTGTGCCGATGGCGAGGAACGCGCCGTCGACCGCGAGGCGGGATGTCTCGTTCGTCTCCGTGTTCAGAAGCCGCAGGGCGGTCAGCGCATTCTCCCCCTCATAGCCGGTGACGACCGTTTGGTAGAGGTAATCTATGTTGCTTTTTGCCTCAAGGGAGCGGACCATCTTTTCTTCGCCGGTCAGAGCCGCGAGATTTTGCACAACGGTCACGCGGGAGCAGACCTCGGACAGCAGGGCGATCTCCTGCAGGGCGGTATTGCCGCCGCCGATGACGGCGACGTGCTGCCCTTGATAGAACGCGCCGTCACAGACCGCGCAGAAGGAAATGCCGTTGCCGATCAGCGCTTCCTCATTCGGCAGATGCAATCTGCGGTGCCTTGCACCGGCGGCGATGATGACGCATCTTGCTTCATAGCTGCCGGACTCGCCTATGACGGTCTTGACGTCACCGCCGCAGACGCCTGTGACGGTGTCCATGTCGATGTCCGCGCCCAGCGCCAGCGCCTGCTCCAGCATCCGCTGGGCAAGCTCGTTGCCGCTGATCTCCTGAAAACCGGGATAGTTTTCGAGCTTCGGGGAGAAAGTGACCTGACCGCCGAAGGTGTCCTTTTCCAGCACGAGGACGGTTTTTCCGGCGCGGCGGGCATAAATCGCGGCGGTGAGACCGGCCGGGCCTGCGCCGACGATGAGAATATCGTACATAGTGATCTCTCCGGATGATTATTCTGTGATGACAACAAGAATGTTGAATTCAGGCAGGGAACCGTCATCGACTGAAAAGTTGAGGACTGTGATACCGGGTTGCTCTGCCTTGATCGTGAAATCGACACCCTCTTCGCCCCAACTGTCAGCCATGATCTGCAGGTCAGCGCACGAGTTGCTGCGATACCAAGAGATCGTTTTCCCATTAAAAGCGGTTTTGAGATGCCCTTGGTATGTAGAACTGCCGGAAAGGCTTAAGGTGACTACCGCGCTGTCGACGCCGAATGTGTTGTCTCCGCCAAAGCTGCCATAGCCCGCATAGGTTACGATATCGTCATAATAGGTTTTATACACATGCTCCGTGGCATTCTCCTCCGTCAGAGCGGCAAGCTCCTCGTCCTTTGCGGCGAGCTCTTGCTCCTTCTCGGCAAGGGCCTGATCCTTCTGTGTAAGCGCCTGATTTTTCTCGGCGAGCTCCTGCTCCTTTTCGGTGAGCGCACGATCCATTCTGGAAAGCTCTGCGTCTCTGTCTTTAAGCTCCAGCGTAAGCTCATCACACTGCGCCGTGAGCTTCTCGTATTCCTGATAAGCAAAGAAACCGGCAACCGCAATACCAATTACCAATACACCGACAATCAGCCACGGCAGAAGCTTCCCAAAGGTGCCGCGCTTTTCCTTTTTGGGCTTTGCGGGAGGGTCTGCGGGAAGCTGCTCCGATGCGTACACCTGTGCTGCCGGCCATTGCGCGCTCTGCGCGGCAGGTGCTTCCGGTGCAGCAGGTGCCTCCGGTGCGGCAGGTTCTTCGATGGGTTCCTCTTTCGCAGGCTCCTCAAAGCGCTGTTCGGAGTAAAGTGGCGCTTCGTAAGCAGAGGCGGCCTCGGGTGCTGCAAGTACAGTGCCGCAACTGGTACAAAACTTGTTCCCGTCTGCACATTGTGTACCGCAATTCGGACATACCATTGTGATTGCTCCTTCCTTTTTTGATATAAAAGTATTATAACATTTGCTTTTGCGGAAGTCTACAAAAAATTGTTTTCAGCGTGTCAAACTTAGTTGGCACGCTGAAAACGATTGATTACAATCTATTTACTATGGCGTTCAGCAAAGGCGCGGATGTTGGAGGGATTCTCCACGCGGTCGACCTCCTGCTCGCCGTCGAGCACAAGAAGGGTCGGCGCCTGACGCACGCCGAACTTCCGGGCGGCCTCCGGGTCGACATCGACGATGACCGTCTCATAGGAAAGACCGGCATCGGCGAGGAACTTCTTCGCCATGACGCACTTCGGGCAGGTGCTGGTCGTGAAGAGGACGAGCCGTCCCTGCGCATCGTGCTGTGCGGGTGTTTCGGAGGCGCAGATGTTTTCGTCAGCAGCCTGTCCGAAGCGGCGATCCATGGAAAGGCCAATGTCGTAGACCTTGCGATCCTTGAATTCCTGCGCCTTGCCGTCGTTGAAGTTCTGCACGGGGCGGTAATAGCCGGTGATGCGGCTGTAGACCTCGGTCGTCTTGCCGCAGATGGGGCAGGTGTACTGCTCGCCGGCGAGATAGCCGTGCTCGCGGCAGACGGAATAGGTCGGCGAGAGGGTGTAATAGGGCAGACGGTAGTTTTCTGCGATCTTGCGCACGAGGTTTGCCGCGGCCTTCCAGTCCGGCAGCTTCTCGCCGAGGAAGGCATGGAAGACCGTGCCGGAGGTGTAGAGCGTTTGCAGCTCATCCTGCACGTCGAGCGCGGAGAAGATGTCCTCGGTATAGCCGACGGGCAGGTGAGAGGAGTTGGTATAATAGGGCGTCTCGCCCTCCTTGGCGGCGGTGATGATGTCGGGGAAGTCCTTTTTGTCGTGCTTGGCAAGGCGGTAGGTGGTGGACTCGGCAGGCGTCGCTTCGAGGTTGTACAGGTCGCCGTACTGCTCCTGATAGTCGGACAGACGCTCGCGCATATGGTTGAGAACCTCGATGGTGAAGTCCTGCGTTTCTTTATGCGTCATGTCCTTGCGCAGCCACTTCGCGTTCAGGCCGACCTCGTTCATGCCGATCAGGCCGAGGGTAGAGAAGTGGTTGTCGAACGTGCCGAGATAGCGCTTGGTGTAGGGGTAGAGGCCCTCTGCCATCAGGCGCGTGATGACCGTGCGCTTGATCTTGAGGCTGCGGGCAGCGATGTCCATCAGGTGGTCGAGCCGCTTATAGAATTCCTCGGGCGTTGCCGAGAGGTAGGCGATCTTCGGCATATTGATCGTCACGACGCCGACCGAGCCGGTAGACTCGCCGCTGCCGAAGAAGCCGCCGGATTTTTTGCGCAGCTCGCGCAGGTCAAGGCGCAGACGGCAGCACATCGAGCGCACGTCGCTCGGCTGCATATCGCTGTTGACGTAGTTGGAGAAATAGGGCGTGCCGTACTTCGCGGTCATCTCGAAGAGCAGCTTGTTGTTCTCAGTCTCCGACCAGTCGAAGTCGCGCGTGATGGAATAGGTGGGGATGGGGTACTGGAAGCCGCGGCCGTTGGCGTCGCCCTCAATCATGACCTCGATGAAGGCGCGGTTGACCATGTCCATCTCTTTTTTACAGTCCTTATACTTGAAGGGCATCTCCTTGCCGCCGACGATTGCGGGCAGCTCTGCCATGTCGTCCGGGACGGTCCAGTCGAGGGTGATGTTGGAGAACGGCGCCTGCGTGCCCCAGCGGGAGGGCGTATTCACGCCGTAGACGAAGGATTCGACGCACTTTTTCACCTGATCGAAGGTAAGGTTGTCCACTTTGACGAAGGGTGCAAGATAGGTGTCGAACGAGGAGAAGGCCTGTGCGCCTGCCCATTCGTTCTGCATGATGCCGAGGAAGTTGACCATCTGGTTGCACAGCGAGGAAAGATGCTTCGCGGGCGCGGAGGTGATCTTACCGGGCACGCCTCCCAGGCCCTCCTGAATGAGCTGGCGCAGCGACCAGCCGGCGCAGTAGCCCGTCAGCATGGACATATCATGGATGTGCAGGTCGCAGTTTTTGTGCGCGTTGGCGATCTCGTCGTCATAGATCTCGCTGAGCCAGTAGTTTGCCGTGATCGCGCCGGAGTTGGAGAGGATCAGACCGCCGACGGAGTAGGTGACGGTAGAATTCTCCTTGACGCGCCAGTCCTGCTCCTTGACATAGCTGTCTACCAGCTCCTTATAGTCGAGCAGGGTAGACTTCATGTTGCGCAGCTTTTCGCGCTGGCGGCGGTAAAGGATATATGCCTTTGCCACGTCGTCATAGCCGGCGCGGATGAGGACGGATTCGACGCTGTCCTGAATGTCCTCGACGGCGATCTTGCCGTCCTTGATCTTCGGCTCGAAATCCGCCGTGACCTTCAGCGCGAGGAAGTCGATCACGCTGTCGTTATACTGCTTCTCCTGCGCGACGAACGCCTTGCGGATGGCCGCGGCGATCTTGCCGAGATCGAAATCCACGACCTTATCATTTCGCTTTACTACCTGGTACATGATGAATTCTCCTCTTTTTTACGATAATCCTCGGATCTGAACATTGGAAAGATGCTTTGCGGCTTCCGCGCGGCAAAGCTCCATTTTCTCTTTGGAAGCGGCGTGCATTCCCGTGCCGAGCAGGCTGCCGGAATCCACGAAGGCCTGCAAATAATATGCCTGTGCGCCGGAGAGCCACCGCCCGATGGCGGAAAAATCCTCCGGCTCATGCAGCTCGTCGACCACGGTCGTGCGAAATTCATAGGG
>CAMEMX010000045.1 GCA_945927915.1 uncultured Clostridia bacterium | reverse complement strand
ACGTAAGCGCCGGAATTCATGCCGTACACCGCGATGCAGACATAGAGCGCGGGATAATTCAGTCCGAGGGCGGGCAGCAGGACGTAGTAGCCGAGCAGGAGCTGCACAACGATCGGCGTCCCGCGGAAAAAGCCGACGTAGACGCTGCAAATGCCGTTGAGGATGCGCGGCAGGCGCTTGTACTTCGGCATCACGCGCGCGGCGGCGATCAGTGTGCCGAGGAAGATGCCGATGGCGAGGCCGAAAACAGCGATCAGCATGGTGTTTTTCAGGCCCCGCAGAACCTGGCGGTAGCCGCCCTCGTCCACAAAGATGCGCACAAAGCGGTCGATTTTCCCGTTGCCGCCCTCAAAAACCGCGCCGGCCTTGGCAAGCGGCTCCTTTGCCGAGACGACGCCCGTAAAAATCGCCGCAATCAGCAGCGCAACACATAAAAAAACTGCAAATTTTTTCATTTCTGCTTTCCTTCCATATTCATCCGAACAGACCGCTCGCCCCTTTCCGTGCGGGAAAGGGGCGGGTGGTCTTTGCGCTTAGTTGCCGCCATTGATGGCCTTGGCGATGTAGTTTGCAGGATCCTGGTCGATGATGACATAGCTGATGTTGCCGTTGAGCATATCCTGCGCTGCGAGCGCGCCGGATTTGTAGCCCGTGCAGGTCACCGGGAAGCCATCAAAGCCCCAGCCTTCGTCGCCCTCGGTGTAATACTGGCCCGTCGTGCCGAGCTGGACGCCGATCTTCGTGCTCTTGTCGCAGGCGCTCAGGATGGCCTCCACGTCCTGCGCAGTCTTGCACTCGTCAAAGGTCGTATTGTCCTGCGGGACGATCAGCATCTGCGATGCCTGGTAGTACGGCGTCGTGAAATCGACGAATTCCTTTCGGTCCTCCTTGACGGTCAGGCCGGCCATGGCAATGTCGCATTTTCCCTGGCTCACGGAGAGGCAGACCGCGTCAAAATCCATGTTCATAATGACCAGTTCCTTGCCAAGATACTCGGCAAAGCCCTTTGCGATCTCCATGTCGATGCCGTAGTAGTTCTCGCCGAGCAGATATTCAAACGGCTCAAACATGGCATTCGTCGCAACGACGAGCTGATCCTTGCTGCTGTCGAGCGCAGCCGAGACGATCGGCTCGACCTCGCCGCCGCCAAAGTACTTCTCGCAAATTGCATCCAGCGTGCCGTCTTCGAGGATCTTGGCGATGTAGGCGTTGGCCTGTTCCAAAAGCTCCGGCTGGTTTTTGTCCACGCCGAAGGCGTATTCCTCCTCCGTCAGCAGGATCGGGATGACCTTGACGCCCTTTGCGCCGCCGTCGCTCTTGCAGCCGGCAAGCATGGAAAGGATCAGGATAAGTACACAGGCAAATGCCGCAATTTTTTTCATAGTCTTCATGGGTTCATTTCCCTCGCTTTCTTGAATTTCAACGAGATTGTACTACCTCGATGCAAAAAAGTCAAGAGGCAAATGTAAAAATATTCATAATTTTTTGATAAAAATATCGCAGCCTCTTTCGCCGGAAAGAGGCTGCGATCATTTTTTAATCCTTCGTCACGATGGCGATGTGCACATCGTCGAGCTGCTTCTGGTCAACGGTCGAGGGAGCGCCCATCATCAGGTCCTGCGCGTTCTTGTTCATCGGGAACGGGATGACCTCACGGATGGAATCCTCGCCGGCCAGCAGCATGACCATGCGGTCAACGCCCGGGGCGATGCCGGCATGGGGAGGCGCACCGTAGCAGAACGCGTTATACATAGCCGGGAACTTCGCCTTGACATCGTCCTCGCCGAGGCCGACCAGCTCAAAGGCGCGGATCATGATTTCGGGATCGTGGTTACGGACGGCGCCCGAGGACAGCTCCACGCCGTTGCAGACCAGATCGTACTGGTAGGCGTAGATGTCGAGCGGATCCTTCTCGTTGAGCGCCTGCATACCGCCCTGCGGCATGGAGAACGGGTTGTGGCAGAATTCCAGCTCGCCGGACTCCTCGCCGATCTCGTACATCGGGAAGTCGACGATCCAGCAGAATTCGTAGCGCTCGGCGTCCATGTGGCCCTCGACCTGTGCGCCGAGCAGCTTGCGCAGCACGCCCGCGGTCTTGACGGCGGCGTTATACTTGCCCGCGGCCAGCGCGACGAAGCAGCCCTTCGTCAGGCCGAGCTTCTCGACGACCGCGTCCTTATGCTCCGCGACGAACTTGGAGATGCCGCCGACCAGCTCGCCGCTTTCGTCCAGGCGGAACCAGTACGCCTTGCCGCCGGAGAGCATCTCGGCCTCGGCGCAGAGCTTGTCGATGAACTTGCGGGTCTTGGCAAAATTCGGCACGACGACCGCCTTGACGACCTGTCCCGCGAACGGCTCAAAGCCGCAGTCGGCAAGGACCTCGGTCGCGTCGGTCAGCTCAAGGTCGATGCGCAGGTCGGGCTTGTCCGAGCCGTAAAGATCCATCGCGTCGCGGTAGGAGATGCGGCGGAAGGGCGCAGCGGACGCGGTCTTGTACTTGCCGTACTTCGTGAAGATGGGCGGCAGGACGTCCTCCAGAACGGCGAACACGTCGTCCTGCGAAGCAAAGGCCATCTCCATGTCGAGCTGATAGAACTCGCCGGGGCTGCGGTCGGCGCGGGCGTCCTCATCGCGGAAGCACGGCGCGATCTGGAAATAGCGGTCAAAGCCAGAGGTCATCAGAAGCTGCTTAAACTGCTGCGGTGCCTGCGGCAGAGCATAGAATTTGCCGGGATGGTTTCTCGCAGGGACGAGGTAGTCACGCGCACCCTCCGGCGACGAGCTGGTGAGGATCGGCGTGGTGATCTCCAAAAAACCGTGCTCGGTCATGCTGCGGCGCAGATCGGCAACGACGTTGCAGCGCAGGATGATGTTCTTCTTGACCTCCGGGTTGCGCAGGTCGAGGTAACGGTACTTCAGGCGCTGGTTCTCGTCAGCCTCCTTCGAGCGGTTGATCTCAAAGGGCAGGGAGTTATAGCGGCAGCGGCCCAGCACCTCGATCTTTTCGGGCACGACCTCGATCTCACCGGTGGCGAGCTTCGGGTTCTTGCTCGTGCGCTCGCGCACGACGCCCGTGACGGCGATGGTCGATTCGCGGTTGATGGGCTTGATGACCTGCATCATCTCTTCGCTCTCGATGACGATCTGCGTCGTGCCGTAAAAGTCGCGCAGGACGACGAAGGCCAGATTCGCGCCGACCTCGCGGACATTTTCCATCCAGCCCGCCAGCGTTACGGTCTTGCCCGCATCGGAAAGACGCAGCTCACCGCAGGTATGTGTTCTTCCTTGTGTCATGGTAATTTCCCCCAGTTTATTTCTCTATGATTACGGTGTCGTCGGACATCGCGGAGATTCCGTCATGGATCAGCCTTGCCGCGTCTGCGGCAGGGAGGCTGACCTGTTCGCCCGTGCGCAGGTTCTTGACCGAGCAGACGCCCTGTGCGATCTCGTCCTCGCCCAGGAAGACGACGTAGGGTATGCCCAGCTTGTCCGCGTAGGACATTTTTGCCTTGAATTTCTTCTGCTCGGAGTAGATCTGCGTGCGGATGCCCGCTGCGCGCAGCTGCGTGGCAAGGCGCACGGCGGCGGAGACGTCCTCCGTCATCGGCAGCAGCAGGCAGTCGGCCGGCGCGGTCGGCAGGTCGGGATTGAGCATTCCCTGCTCGCCGAGGACGTAGAACAGGCGCGTCAGACCGATGGAGATGCCCACGCCCGGAAGCTGACGATCGGTGTAATACTCCGCGAGGCTGTCATAGCGCCCGCCGGAGCAGACCGAGCCGATCTCCGGGTGGTCGAGCAGCGTCGTCTCGTAGACCGTGCCGGTGTAATAGTCCAGACCGCGCGCGATCGTCAGGTCGACGGCAAAGTTCGTCTCCGGCACGCCGAAGGCAGCAAGATGCTTCACGACGGCGGTCAGCTCCGAAAGGCCGAGGTCGAACAGCTCGTTTTTCCCCTGCCACGCGGCGAGCTTTTCCAGCACCTCGGCGTTCGTGCCCCGGATGGCGATAAAGCGCAGGATCTCGTCCGCCTGCTCCGCCGTCAGGCCGCAGTCGTCAAGCAGGATCGCGCGAACCTTCTCCGCGCCGATCTTGTCGAGCTTGTCGACCGTGCGCATAATGTCGCCCGACCGCTCCGTCAGGCCGAGCAGAGCGTAGAAGCCGTTCAGGAGCTTGCGGTTGTTCACGCGGATGACAAAGCGCGTCAGCCCCAGACGGCGGAAGATCGTGTAGATGATGGACGGGATCTCCGCCTCGTTGAGGATGTCGAGCTTGCCGTCGCCGATGATGTCGATGTCCGCCTGATAAAACTCGCGGAAACGGCCTCTTTGCGCCCGTTCGCCGCGGTAGACCTTGCCGATCTGGTAGCGGCGGAACGGGAAGCTCAGCTCACCGGCGTGCAGGGCGACGTATTTTGCCAGCGGGACGGTCAGGTCAAAGCGCAGCGCGAGGTCGCTGTCGCCCTTCTGGAAGCGGTAGATCTGCTTTTCGGTCTCGCCGCCGCCCTTTGCAAGCAGGATCTCCGCCGACTCCAGCAGCGGCGTGTCCAGCGGCGTGAAGCCGTAAAGCTCGTAGGTCTCGCGCAAAATCGCCATCATTCGCTCCAACTGGGTCTGCGGCGCGGGCAGCAGCTCCATAAAGCCCGACAGCGTGCGCGGTTTCAGCTTTTCCATAGTGTTCCTCTCATATGTGTAGTATTTAATATCTGAATGTAGGGCGGGGACACGTCCCCGCCGACCGCGAAGCGGCAGACGGCACAAACGTGCAGTCTTGTACACAGTCGGTAGTTCCTACACCGGCGGGGACATGTCCCCGCCCTACAGGGTCTTCGTTAAAACAGCAATTCCTCGAGTGAATACCGGCCTGCGGGCTTTGCCGCGAGCACCTCGGCAGCGCGCAGGGCGCCGGCAGCGAAGATCTTCCGGCTCGCAGCCCGGTGCGTGATCTCCAAAACCTCGTCCTCACCGAAGAAGCTGACCGTGTGCTCGCCCGCGACGGTGCCGCCGCGCAGCGAAAAGACGCCGATCTCTTCCTTCTTCCGCTTGCCGCACAGACCCTCTCTGCCATGGACGACGAGCGCCCGTCCGTCGGGGTCGAGCGCTTCCAGCAGCAGCTTTGCCGTGCCGCTCGGCGCGTCGACCTTCTGGTTGTGGTGCTTTTCGACGATCTCCTTGTCCCAGTCGGCAAGCACCTGCGCGTACTCGCGCAGCATCCGGCGCAGCACCGCCACGCCCGTGGAGTAATTCGCCGTCCAGATAACGGGAACGGTCTTCGCCGCCTCGTTCAATGCGTCAAAGTCCGGCTCGGTCAGACCCGTCGTGCCGCTGACGAGCGGCGTGCCTGTGCGCTTCACATAGGCAAGCAGATGCGGCAGCGCACCAACGCCCGAAAAGTCGATGCACACGTCCGCCTTCGGTGCGGTTTCATAGTTTTCCACACAGTCAATGTCCGCATGACCGATCACTTGCCAGCCCTTTTCCAGCGCAAGCGCCTCGATCATGTGACCCATTTTCCCGTAACCGCTCAAAAACAGCTTCATCCGACGTCCTCCTGCACGGGAAGTCCCGCCTCGCGCATGATCTTAGCCAGCTTTGCGCGATTCTCCGGCGCCATCGGATACATCGGCATCCGGTAAGCGCCTGCTTTCAGACCCATCAGGTTCATCGCTTCCTTGACGGGGATCGGGTTGACCTCCATAAACAGGGCGTTGATGAGGTCGAGATAGCGAAGCTGGGTCCGGAGCGCCTGCGCATGGCGGCCTTCCAGATAGTCCGTAACCATGTTGTGCACCTCGCGCGGCATGATGTTCGCCCAGACGGAGATGACGCCCGACGCGCCCACGGACAGCAGCGGCACGGTGATGTCGTCGTTGCCGCAGTACATGACAAAATCATCGCTCAGATAGCGGGCGATCTTCATCGCGTAAGCCATATCGCCGCTGGCCTCCTTGATGCCCATCACGTTCGGATGGGTCGACAGGCGGCGCACGACCTCCGGCGAGATCTTGCAGCCGGTGCGACCGGGGACATTATAAAGGACGATCGGCGCGGAGGCGGCATCCGCCGACATCATAAAGTGGCGGTACATCCCCTCCTCGTTAGTCTTGACGTAGTACGGGCTGATGCACAGCAGGGCATCGGCGCCGAGCTGCGAATAGATCACGCTCTTGTGCTTCTGCATTTCGCTGGAATTCGAGCCGCTGCCCGCGATGACGGGAATCCGCCCATTGACCTGCTCGATCACACAGTTGACCGTCTTGATATCCTCCTCCAGAGAGGTCGAGGCTGTCTCGCCCGTCGTGCCGAGCACTAAGATCGCGTCGGTTTTGTTCTCAATATGCCAGTCGACAAGCTCGCGCAGTCTGCCATAGTCCGCCGAGCCGTCCTGATGGAACGGTGTGACCAGAGCCACGATGGAGCCGGTGATTTTCTTCATTTTGCATTACCTCCGATTCGTGTAACCTTCGGCGCGTCGGCAAAACCGACACGTCCCAGTCGTCCGATAAAAGAATAGCATTTTTTGCCGCGAAATGCAAGGGAAACTCTGAATAAATCGCAAGAACGGCCGGCAGGATACCTTGTCTCCAACGGATTTTTTGTGTGTTGCCTCCCAATGCTTGAAGGTTTTGCGCGGATATGCTATAATTATTATAGAATTTTCACCGGAGGATACGCCATGCCGACCGAAAAGCTGTTTTATGTAAACCAATATCAGACGGAGGCGACCGCCACCGTGCTCTCCTGCACGCCCGACGGCGACCGTTGGCGCGTCACGCTCGACCGCACGGTCTTCTATCCGACGGGCGGCGGTCAGCCCTGTGACCTCGGCACGCTTGGAGATAGCCAAGTGGTGGACGTCAGCGAACATGAAGGAGAGGTTCTGCATCTTTGCGACAAGCCGCTTCCCGTGGGCGAGACGGTCGCTTGCAGAATCGACTGGGCGCGGCGCTTTTCCCTCATGCAGCAGCATTCGGGCGAGCACATCGTCTCCGGCATCATTCACGAGCGTTTCGGGTATGATAACGTCGGCTTCCACATGGGCAGCGAGACGATCACCATCGACTACTCCGGCGAGATCACGCCGGAGGAGCTTCGGCAGATCGAACAGGCCGCGAATGAGGCGATCTGGAAAAACGTCGGAACGGAGATCTTTTTCCCGGACGCGCAGACGCTTGCCGCCCTGCCCTACCGCAGCAAAAAGGCGCTGTCGGGTGCGGTGCGCATCGTCCGTTTCCCCGGTCTTGACATCTGTGCCTGCTGCGGGCTGCACGTCGCGCGGACGGGCGAGATCGGCCTCGTCAAGCTGCTCAGCGTCACGCGTTTTCACGCAGGCTCGCGCATCGAGCTGCTGTGCGGAGGCCGCGCACTTGACTATCTAAGCGCCATCTACGACCAAAACAGAGAAATTTCCGCACTCTTATCCGCAAAGCCGCTGGAAACCGCTTCCGCCGCTGCACGGCTGAAGGACGAGCTGAGCGCGGCGCAATACCGCATCACGCAGCTTGAAAACGAGGTGTTTGCCCGGAAAGCGCAGGCGTTTGCCGGCAAGGGCGATGTGCTGCTCTTTGAAACCGCCATGCAGCCGGGCGCCGTGCGCCGCCTTGCCGACGCGGTTTTATCCGTCTGCGGCGGACGGTGCGCGGTGTTTGCCGGCGCAGACGGCGCGTATCAGTATGCCATCGGCACGCGCGAGGGCGACCTGCGCGGGCTCTGCCGCGCAATGAACGACGCGCTGCGCGGCAGAGGCGGCGGGAAGCCCGGCTTTGTGCAGGGCTCCGTCTCCGCCTCGCGTTTGGAGATTGAATCGTTCTTCGCAAACGAAAACCGGTGATAGACCTGCCCGCCCTGTAGCTGCGTACCGGACAGCGCCGCCAGCTCCGAGACCGTAACGAAGCGGAAGCCCTGCGCCGTCAGCTCGTCGATCACGCGCAGCGCAGCGTCCACGCTGGAATCAGACATATCGTGCAGCAGAATGACGTCGCCGTTTTTCGCCTCGCGGATGATATCCGCGGCGACTGCGCCGCTGTCGGAGCGCCGCCAATCCTCCGGGTCGACCGACCACAGAACGACCGGCAGGTCTGCGCAGACGCTCTGCTGCAGAACCTTGCTGTCGTAGATCCCGCCGGGCGGACGCAGGAGCGTCGGTTGACCGCCGCCCGCGTCTTCAATGCAGCGCTGCGCTTTTTCCAGGTCGCAGCAGACGTCCTTTGCTGACAGCGCGCTGAAAAACTTGTGCGCATAGCCGTGCGTGCCGATCTCGTGCCCCTCGCGTGCGATTCGTGCAGTCAGCTCCGGGTACTGCTCAACGCGGTAGCCGCAGAGAAAAAATGTCGCGTGCACCTCCCGCTCGGCAAGTCCGTCGAGCAGGCGCGAGGTAAACCGGCCGGAGGGGCCGTCGTCAAAGGTCAGCGCAAGATAGCTTTCCTCGCCCGCTGCGCAGACCGGCAGCACCAGCAGACAGCACAGCAGCGCCATGCAGATGATTCGTCTCATGGCTTCCCACCCTTTCCACAATAGTATGCCCGCTCATTTTTCCCACTCCGCAGGAAAAGAAAGGAACCGCTTATGATCGCTCCCCTCTGTCCCGTTTGTGAAAGCCGGCTGCAATGCGGCAAAGCCGTCTGGCAATGCCCGGCCGGACACAGCTTCGACGTCGCGCGTCAAGGTTATGTAAACCTCCTGACCGTCGACCGCAAGCACTCCCTCCATCCCGGCGACACACGGGAGATGGTTCTGGCACGGCGGCGTTTTCTGGACGCGGGGCATTACGCGCCCATCGCGCGCAAGCTCAAGGCGCTGCTTGCGGCGTTTTGCCCGCAGGCGCAGAGTGTTCTGGACGCCGGCTGCGGCGAGGGCTACTACCTCGGCGCGCTCGGCACATTCCCGGAGCGCTGGGGCATCGACATTTCGAAAGAGGCGGTGCGCTGCGCCGCCGCGCGGGACAAGCAGGCGCATTTTCTGACCGCGACCGCTGCGCACCTTCCGTTTGCGGACGGCAGCTTCGACTGTTTGCTCTCGATGTTCGCCCTGACCGCCGCGGAGGAATTTGCCCGCGTTTTGAAGCCCGGCGGCATCTTTGTGCAGGTGCTCGCGGGTGAAAAGCACCTGCTCGGCCTGAAAAGGATCATCTATCCCGAATTATTGGAAAAGGAGAAGCATTTGCACCCGGAGCTGCCGCATTTTTCGCTTCTGCATTCGGAAACGCTTCATTTTACCTTTTCGCTCACCGGCGCGGAGGCGGTGCGGGATCTGCTTTCCATGACGCCGCACGTCTGGCGCATTTCCCGGCAGGGTGCCGAGGCGCTGGCGCAAACCGACACGCTGACCGACACGGCGGAGATCGTTTTTAACGTATATGGTAGACATCCGCAGGAAAAGCTGTTATAATGAATTGAATTTGAACATTGGAGAACACCATGCTGGATAAGCTGAAACTTGTCGAAGAGAAATACATCGAGCTGTGCGCCCGCGCGGAGCAGCCCGATTTTTACGCCGACCCGAAGCGTGCCGCCGCGTGGCTCAAGGAGCAGAAAGAGCTGGAGCCGGTCGTCACGGCCTACCGCGCCTACTGCCGCGCGAAGCAGGATATGCACGACGCCCTGGAGCTGATGAGCGGTCAGGCGGACGCGGAGCTGAAGGAGCTGTGTCAGGAGGAATACGCAGACGCGAAAAAGCGCTCGGAGGCGCTGGAGCAGGAGCTGAAGCTGCTGCTTTTGCCGCACGACCCGAACGATGACAAGAGCGTCATCATGGAGATCCGCGGCGGCGTCGGCGGCGAGGAAAGCGCCCTGTTTGCCCACAGCCTGTTCCGGATGTACAACCTCTACGCAGCGTCGAAGGGCTGGTCGGTCGAGCTGCTCAACTACAGCGAGACGGAGCTTGGCGGCGTAAAGGAGGCCGATTTTGAGATCCGCGGCACGGGCGCATACTCGCGGCTGAAATTCGAGTCGGGCGTGCACCGCGTGCAGCGCGTGCCGGAGACGGAATCCGGCGGACGCGTCCACACCTCGACGGCGACCGTCGCCGTCCTGCCCGAAATGGAGGAGGCCGACGTCGACATCCGCCCGGAGGACATTGAAATGCAGGTCTACCGCTCGTCCGGCGCGGGCGGTCAGCACATCAACAAAACGTCCTCGGCGGTACGCCTGATCCACAAGCCGACGGGCATCGTCGTCGCCTGTCAGGAGGAGCGCAGCCAGT
>CAMEMX010000044.1 GCA_945927915.1 uncultured Clostridia bacterium | reverse complement strand
GCATACTGGCTGGTATAGATCTGGTAATAGAAGCCGCGTTTTGCCAGAAGCTCCCTGTGCGTGCCCTGCTCGACGATCCTCCCGTGATTCAGCACCAGAATGAGGTCGGAATCGACGATCGTCGAAAGGCGGTGGGCAATGACAAAGCAGGTGCGCTCGCGCATGAGGTTGTCCATCGCCTTTTGCAGCAGCACCTCCGTGCGCGTGTCGACGTTCGAGGTCGCCTCGTCGAGGATCAGCAGGCGGCGGTCGGCGAGCATCGCGCGGGCGATGGTCAGAAGCTGCTTCTGCCCGCCGGAGAGGTTGGACAGGTCGTCACCGACGACGGTGTCATAGCCCTCCGGCAGCGTGCGGATGAAGTGGTCGCAGTAGGCACGGTCGCACGCTTCGATGATCTCCTCGCGCGTTGCGCCGGGCTTTCCGTAGGCGACGTTTTCCGCGATCGTGCCACGGAAGAGCCAGGTGTCCTGCAAGACCATGCCGAACTGACTGCGCAGCTCTTCGCGCGAGAGAGTCGCGCAGTCCACGCCGTCGAGCAGAATGCGTCCGGCGTCGATGTCGTAAAAGCGCATGAGCAGGTTGACGATGGTCGTCTTGCCTGCGCCGGTCGGGCCGACGATGGCGACGTTCTGACCGCGCTTGACATCGATGTTCAGCCCCTCGATGAGCGGGCTGTCCTTGCTGTAGGAGAAATCGACGTTCTCAAAGCGGATGTTGCCCTCGGCCTCGTGGTCGAGCTTGCCGTCCGGCGCGGCCTCCTCCTCCATGTCGAGGATGCGGAAGACGCGGCGGGCAGCCGCCTTTGCGTGCTGCAGGTCACCGAAGCCGCCCGCGATCTGCTCCAGCGGAGAGGCAAACTGCTTGGCGTAGAGCAATATCGTCACGATCACGCCGACGGAGCTGACCGTGCCGCTGACGAGCAGCCAGCCGCCCACCAGACAGATGGCGATATAGGCCAGCGCGTTGGAAAACGCGATGATCGGCCGGACGATGGCGGACATGAAGTTCGCCTTCGCCTCTGCCTTTCTGCGTTCCTCATTGACCTTGGCGTGCTTTTCCTGCGTGTACTGCTCCAGATTGTACGCCTTTGTCGTGGCGAAGTTGGTGAACGATTCCTCCACGACGGAGTTGAGGTTGCCGCCCTCGGTGAACATCCGGTAGAAATACTTTTCGCTCTTGGACGAGATGACCGACGAGAGCCAGATGGACGCGGGCGTCAGCGCCAGCACGATCAGGGCGAGGCGCCAATCCTCCATGAGCATCATAAGCGCAATGGCGAGGATCATCAAAAATCCCGTCATCAGCGTGTCGACGATCTGGTGGACATAGTTGCCCATCGTCGACACGTCGTCCGTCATGCGCGAAAGGATGTCGCCCACGGGCGTCTGATCGACGTAGCGCACGGGCAGGCGCTTGATCTTGTCCGAAATGCGGATGCGCAGATTGCAGGTAAAATAGCGGCTGACGACCTTGTTCAGCAGTAGCATTTTGAGATAGGAGAACAGGCTGTAGCCGACATAGACCGCCAGAAGAACGCCGAGTCCCGGCAGGATTGCTGCCATGAGGTCGCCCGTAAACGAGCCGTCCCAATAGGCGTAGAGCCGGTCAATGAGCGTTCCGAGCAGCTTCGGCCCGACCACGGCGCAGGCGATGATCCCGCAGCACAGCAGCGCCGCAAGGATCAGCCATTTCCAGATGGGCCTGGCTTCCAGCAACAGACGGCGGATCATATGATCCTTCTTCTTCGGTTCCTTTTTCATTTCACGCCACCTCCCGTCTGAGAGGCAAAGATCTCCTGATAGATCCTGCAGCGTGCAAGCAGCTCGTCGTGCGTTCCCGCGTCGACCAGACAGCCCTTGTCCATGACGAAGATGCAGTCGGCGCTCATGGCCGAGGTGATGCGCTGTGTTACGACGATCTGGGTCTTTCCGGCGATCTTCCGGTTGAGCGCCGTGCGCAGTTTCTTCTCCGTCAGGAAGTCCAGCGCGGAGAAGCTGTCGTCAAAGACGTAGATCGGCGCGTCCTTGATGATGGCGCGGGCGATGGAAAGACGCTGCTTCTGTCCGCCGGACAGATTTTTGCCCGCCTGCTTGATCTCATAGTCGTAGCCGCCGTCGCAGGAGGCGACGAAGTCCGAAAGCTGGGCGATCTGTGCCGCCTCCTCCAGCTCCGCCTGTGTCGCGTCCGGCTTTCCCATGCGGATGTTCTCCCCGATCGTGCCGGAGTAGATGGCAGCGCCCTGCAAAACGCTGCTGATCGCCCTGCGCAGGGTGTGCTTGCTCAGCTCCTGCGTGGAAAGGCCGTCGAGCAGCACGCGGCCGCCCGTTGGCATCCGGAAGCCGAGCAGCAGCCCGATCAGCGTGCTCTTGCCGCTGCCGGTGCCGCCGATGACGGAGACCTTCTGCCCCTTGTGAATGGTCAGCGAGATATGGCTGACCGCGTCCTCGGTGCCGCCGTAGGAGAAGCTGACGTCCTCGAAAACGATCTCGCCCGTCAGCTCGGCGGTCTTGCCGACGGTCGGGTCGCCCACGCCCTCGGCGTCGAAGACCTGACCGAGACGTCTGGAGGCGACCTGCGCGTGCGGGTACATGACGATGGCAAACGAGGCCATAATGACGCCGTTCATCACCATGGTGACATACTGGATGATGGCGAAAATGTCGCCCGCGCTGACGCCGCCGGTACCGGCGCTCATGCGCAGACCGCCGATGCCGACAATGAGCACGATGGAGAGATTGAGCAGGAGCATCGCCACGGGCGTGATAATGCCCATCGTGGTGTTTGCGCGGATGATGTCCTCGGCCATGACGTGCGTGGCGTCGGCGATGCGCTCATGCTCATGCGCCTCGGAATTGAACGCACGGATCACGCGGATGCCGCGCAGGCGCTCGCGCATGATGCCGTTCTGCTTGTCGATGTACTCGTCGGACCTGTCCCACAGGGGCAGGACCTTCTTGCCGATGAAGATGACCACCAGCAGGATAATGGGAATGAATGCAAGCAGGATCAGCGACAGCACGACGTCCTTGCGCATCGACAGCACGACGCCGCCGAAAAACAGCATCGGGATCGTCGCGACCGTGCCTGCCAGCATGGAGGCGATCCACGAGACGGTCTCGACGTCGTGCGTCGCACGCGTGACGAGCGCAGCGGTGCCCAGCGCGCCGAATTCCTCAAACGACAGCGTGTTGACCTTGCGGAACACGTCCGCGCGCAGGTCGGCGCAGAAGCCGGCGACGACCTGCGCCGACAGCTTTGAGCCATAGATGATCCCGCCGAGGCTCACGGCGGCAACGGCAAGCATCTTCGCGCAGCACAGCGCGATGAAGGCAAAATCCTTGTTTTTGATGCCGTTGTTCAGAATGTCCGACATCAGCGTCGGAAGCAGCAGGTCGCAGAACGTCGACAGCGAGATCATCGCCGCCGCCAGCACGAGCCTGCCGAGATAGGGTCTCAGATACTTTAATATTCTTTTCATGGTTCCTTTTTCATACCCCGGAAGTTCCGAAACCGGCTGTTTCGGAGCTTCTTAATAGTAGTCCGCGCCACACAGCAGGGCAAAGCAGGCGTTGACCTCCTCGTCGGTAAACTGTGCGTGATATTCCGGCGCGACGACGAGCGCTTCCATGGAAAGCTCGAGCCTTCCGGCTTTTTGCAGCGCCTCGAAGCCGTCGCTGGCGCGGTTTCGTCTGATATAGTCCTTCGCTGCGGAGACCCCACCATATGTCTCCGCGTTTTTTTGCAGCCGTGCCTGCCGAACCCCACATTCGGCCTGCGCAGCTTCGATTGCCGCGAGCAATGCGGCGGAAAAGTCCTTCATCCAACCACCCCAATTGGGGATTATAGCATATGTGGAAGGAAATAGAAAGACAAATCCGAAATTTCTCTGTACTTTTTCCTTAAAATTTAGTATAATGGAAAAATCCGTAAACCTCCGGCTATGCTGCCGGAGCTTCCCACTGGAAAAAGAAAAGAGGTTTCCTATGACTCAGCTTCTGTTGCGTCTGTTTATAAAGGATCACCGCAGCACGGACGACCCGAAGGTGCGCAGCGCATACGGCCGCCTGGCGGGCTTCGTCGGGCTTGTGTGCAATCTGCTCCTGTTTGCCGGCAAGCTCCTTGCCGGTATTCTCTCCGGCTCGGTCGCCATCACCGCAGACGCCGTCAACAACTTATCCGACGCTTCCTCCTCCCTTGTCACGCTGCTGGGCTTTAAGCTGGCAGAGCGTCCCGCCGACGAGGAGCACCCCTACGGTCACGCCCGCATCGAGTACATCTCCGGCCTTGTCGTCGCCGCGCTCATCCTCATCATCGGCGTGGAGCTGGGCAAAAGCTCCTTCCAGAAGATCCTGCACCCGGAAGTCGTGGAATTCTCCGTCCTGACGCTCGTGATCCTGCTCGCGTCCATCGCGGTCAAGCTCTGGATGGCGCTGTTCTGCCACACGCTCGGCAAGCGCATCGGCTCGACGACCCTCACCGCGACCGCCGCCGACAGCCGCAACGACGTCATCACGACCACCGCCGTGCTGCTGGGCTGCCTGCTCGGTCATTTTCTCGGCGTGAAGGTCGACGGCTACATTGGCCTTCTCGTTGCGTTGTTCATCCTCTGGTCAGGCGTCGGCATCGCAAAGGAGACGATCAGTCCGCTTCTGGGCAAGCAGGCCGATCCGGAGCTTGTCCGCAGCATTTCAGAGCTCATCCTCTCGCATGAGAAGATCCTCGGCATCCACGACCTGATGGTGCACGACTACGGCCCGGGGCAGTGCTTCGCCTCCGTTCACGCGGAGATGGCCGCCACGGAGGATCCGCTGATCTGTCACGATATCCTCGACGACATCGAGCGCGACGCCCTGCGCGAGCTGCACGTCCATCTGGTCATCCACTACGACCCCATCGTCACGGACGATGAGGAGCTGAACCGGATGCACGCGCTGGTGGAAAAGGAGATCCACGCCATTGATCCCGCCCTGACCATACATGATTTCCGCATGGTGCGCGGCCCCGGTCACACAAATCTGATCTTCGATTTGGTGATCCCCTTCTCCATGGCAGGGCGCAAAACGGAG
This sequence comes from uncultured Clostridia bacterium, assembly GCA_945927915.1. Classification (GTDB taxonomy): domain Bacteria; phylum Bacillota; class Clostridia; order Oscillospirales; family Oscillospiraceae; genus JAZOXB01. Next base: position 5,272 of record CAMEMX010000044.1, on the reverse strand, counting down.
CTGAAGCGCCGCATTGACGAGCGCGTGCAGTTCGAGGACGCAAAGTATTACACCGTCATCACCTTTGACGAGGCTTCGCACAATCAGCTTAAGGCGTGAATGCCTGCATTGCAAGAAACCCGCGGTTGTTCAACCTCCGGTTGCGCGGGAATTTTGAATTTTCTGTAAGCATTGCCGCTTCCCGCTTTTCATCCCGGAAAAGCTGTGCTATACTATATAAAAATCCTTTATCACTCAGGAAAGGTCAAACGATTATGAGTTTGTTTACTAAAATGTTCGGAACGCGCTCCGAGCGCGAGGTCAAAAAGCTCCTGCCGACGGTCGAGCGCATCGAGGCAATGGGCGATGAGATGAAAGCGCTCTCCGACGAGCAGCTCCGCGCCAAAACAGACGAATTCAAGCAGCGCTACCAGAACGGCGAAACGCTCGACGCGCTGCTGCCCGAGGCATTCGCCGTCTGCCGCGAGGCAGCCGACCGCGTGCTCGGAATGCGCCCCTACCGCGTGCAGCTCATCGGCGGCATCGTCCTGCATCAAGGTCGCATCGCCGAGATGAAGACCGGCGAGGGCAAGACGCTCGTCGCCATTCTTCCCGCCTACCTCAACGCGCTGGCCGGCGAGGGCGTACACATCGTCACCGTCAACGACTACCTTGCCAAGCGCGACTCGGAGTGGATGGGCAAGGTCTACCGTTTCCTCGGCCTGACGGTCGGTCTGATCGTCCACGATCTGCGCCCGAACGAGCGCCGCGCCGCCTACAACGCCGACATCACCTATTGCACGAACAACGAGCTGGGCTTCGATTATCTGCGCGACAACATGGCGCTTTACAAATCCGACATGGTGCAGCGCGGCCACAGCTTCGCCATCGTCGACGAGGTCGACTCCATCCTCATCGACGAGGCGCGCACGCCGCTGATTATCTCCGGCAAGGGCGAGGAATCGACCAAGCTCTACGAGATGGCGGATTTCTTCGTCTCCACGCTGAAAAAGAAGGTCTTCGCCACGCTGGACGAAAAGCAGGAGCAGGACGATCTCGACTGCGACTACTACGTCGACGAAAAGTCCCGCACCGCCTCGCTCACCGCCAGCGGCATCGCCAAGGCCGAGAAGTATTTCAACGTTGAAAACCTCGCCGACATTGAAAATACCACGCTTTCGCACCACATCAATCAGGCCATGCGCGCCCGCGGCATCATGAAACGCGACATCGACTACGTCGTCAAGGACGGACAGGTCATCATCGTCGACGAATTTACCGGTCGTCTGATGTACGGCAGACGCTATAACGAGGGTCTGCATCAGGCGATCGAGGCCAAGGAGGGCGTGTCCGTCGCGAGCGAGAACAAGACGCTCGCCACCATCACCTTCCAGAATTTCTTCCGCCTGTATTCCAAGCTCTCCGGCATGACCGGCACGGCGCTGACCGAGGAGGAGGAATTCTCCGCGATCTACAAGATCGACATCGTCGAGATCCCGACCAACAAGCCCGTCATCCGTATCGACCACAACGACGTCATCTATAAGACCGAGGCCGGCAAGTTCCGCGCGGTCATCGACCAGATCAAGCAGTGCCACGAGAAGGGTCAGCCCGTTCTGGTCGGCACGATCTCCATCGAAAAATCCGAGCTGCTGTCAAAAATGCTCAAGCGCGAAGGCGTGCCGCACACCGTGCTGAACGCCAAGCACCACGAGCGCGAGGCAGAGATCGTCGCGCAGGCGGGTAAGTTCGGCGCGGTCACGATCTCGACCAACATGGCAGGCCGCGGCACGGACATCATGCTCGGCGGCAACGCCGAATACATGGCGCTGTCCGACCTGCGCAAGCAGGGTCTTCCCGACGAGCTGATCGCCGAGGCCAACTCCTACGCCGAGACCTCCGACCCCAAGATCCTCGCCGTCCGCGCCGCCTTCAAGGAGGGCTTCGCCCGCCACAAGGTCGACGTCGACGCCGAGGCCGAGCGCGTCCGCGCTGCCGGCGGTCTGTTCATCGTCGGCACGGAGCGCCACGAATCCCGCCGTATCGACAATCAGCTCCGCGGCCGCTCCGGCCGTCAGGGCGACCCCGGCGAGACGCGCTTCTTCCTCTCGCTGGAGGACGACGTCATGCGTCTGTTCGGCTCGGAGCGCATCATGAACATGATGAACTCCCTCGGCGTGGACGAGGACACGCCCATCGACGCCAAGATCCTCACCGGCGCGATCGAAAACGCCCAGAAGACCGTCGAAAGCCGCAACTTCCAGGCGCGTAAGAGCGTGCTGGAATACGACGACGTCATGAACACGCAGCGTACCGTCATCTACGAGCAGCGCCAGAAGGTGCTCGACGGAGAGGATCTCTCGCAGACCATCGAGACGATGATGCACCACGTCATCGACACCGAGGTCGAGGACGCCTTCGGCGCACAGGAGGGCGATCCCGCCGCAACGCTCGCCGCGAAATTCGAGGGCATCTACTTCCCCGTCGGCGCGTTCGCCCCGAAGGGCGAGCTGACGAAGCAGGCCGCGTCCGAGGAACTGTACAAGCTCTTCCGCATGACCTACGCCAAGCGCGAGGAGATGTTCGGCGCGGAGCGGATGCGCGAGATCGAACGCATCATCCTGCTGCGCGTCGTCGACGAATACTGGATGGACAACATCGACGCGATGGACGACCTCAAGCAGGGCATCCGTCTGCGCGCCTACGGTCAGACCGACCCGGTCATCGCCTACAAGCGCGAGGGTTTTGCCATGTTTGACGGCATGATCAACGCCATCCGCGAGGAGACCGTCCGCCGCCTTTTCCTCTTCCGCCTCAAGACGAACGAGGAGGTGCGCCGCCAGCAGGTCGCCAAGATCACCGGCACGGGCGCTGCGGACAAGACCGTCAAAAAGCAGCCCGTCAAGAAGGTTAAGATCGGCGCGAACGATCCCTGCCCCTGCGGCAGCGGCAAGAAATACAAGTATTGCTGCCGCGACAAGGACGAGGCGAAGTGATGGGATTTTATGTTAACCATTCAGGCGATCTGGAATACCTGACCTCTCCCCTGCTCGCGCCCGTGCCGCACTGCTTCTCTACGCGCTTCGGCGGCGTGAGCGAGGGGGAGCTCGCCTCGCTGAATCTCGGCGTCCACCGAGGCGACCGGCCGAAAAACGTGCTGGAAAACTACCGCCGTCTCGGGCAGGCGGTCGGCTTTGACCCGAAGCGCACCGTCTTTACGAAACAGGTTCATTCCGACGTCGTTGAGCGCGTCGGCGCGTCCGACTGCGGACGCGGTCTGATCGTCCCGGTCGAAAACGGCTGCGACGGGCTGATCACGAACGAGCCGGAGGTCGTTCTGACCGTTTTCTCCGCCGACTGCACGCCGGTACTGCTCTACGACCCCGTCGCCCGCGCCGTCGGCGCTGTTCACGCGGGCTGGCGCGGCACCGCCTTAAAGATCGCCGGAAAGGCGGTCATGCGCATGGCGGAGGAATTCGGCTCCAGGCCGGAGAACATCCGCGCCGCCATTGGCCCGTGCATCAGCCAGTGCTGCTTTGAGACGGACGCCGACGTGCCGAACGCCATGCGTGAAGCCTTCGGCGAGGCGGCGGAGGCTTCTGTTCGTCCTGTTGGCGAAAAATATTATGTCAACTTGAAGGCGCTCAACGCCCTTGCGCTCCGGCAGGCAGGCGTCTGCCAAATCGACATTGCCGAAGAATGCACCGCCTGCCGGCCCGACCGCTTCTGGTCGCACCGGCGGGTCGGAAACCGCCGCGGCTCGCTTGCGGCCATGATCCTGTTGCGAGGTGATGCGCTTTGAAACGAATGCTCCCGCTCCTGCTCGCGCTGGCGCTTTTGCTCTCGGCCTGCTCCGCACGGACGCAGACGGACTATCCGACCGTCGAGCTTACAACGGAGCCGCCCGAGACGACGCAGGCCACAGCGGACGAGCCGCAGAGCACGACGGTCGATGGGGATTTCTCCCTTGCCTACCTGCCCGCCTACGGCTTGAATCCCTATGAATGCACCGCGACGGTCAACCGCGCGCTGTTCTCCCTGCTCTATGAGAGCTTGTTCGTCGTCTCGAACCACTACCGCGCAGAGCCGGTCCTCTGCGAGAGCTTCAAGGTCTCGAACGGCGGCACGGCCTATACCTTTACGCTTGTTTCGGGCGTGACCTTCTCCGACGGCACACCGCTGACGGCGGAGGATGTCGCCGCCTCCATCGAGGCCGCGCGTACCAGCCCGCTTTACCGCTCCCGCCTGTCGCATCTGTCGTATTATCTCGTCAATGAGGACGGCACGTTCTCCGTCTTCCTCGACACGCCGTACGAGAATTTCGCGCTCATGCTCGACATTCCCATCGTCAAGGCGGACACGGTCACGAGCTCCACCCCCACCGGCACCGGTGCCTACTTCCTGCGCGGCTCTTCGCTGCAGAAGAATCCGCACTGGAAGCAGACGGTCTCCCCCATCGTCACGGCAGATTCCATCCCGCTGGCCTCCTGCGCTGACCCGCAGGAGCTGCGCGACAGCTTTGAGCTTGGCTCGACGGATATGGTCTATTGCGACCCCAACTCCGCTGCCGCCGTCGGCTACCGCTGCGACTACGAGGTCTGGGAAGCGCCCACGACGGTCATGCACTACCTCGGCTTCAACCTATACAGCGGCTATTTCGTCAACGACCGCCTGCGCAGCGCCGTGACCCTTGCGCTTGACCGCGATGACATCTCCAACAAGGTCTACGGCGGCTTTGCGCAGGCCAGCGTCCTACCCTGCTCGCCGAATTCCGACCTGTATGACACGCAGCTTGCGGAGGATTACGACTATGCCCCGGCGGTCTTTTCCGCCGCGGTCAAGGACTCCGGCGTCACGACCTCGACCGATTACGTCGGTCATGTCGGGCGGCTGCTGGTCTGCTCGGAGGATCCCAAGCGCGTTGCCGGCGCCGAGTACATCGCTGACGTGCTCACGCAGGCCGGATTGAATATCACCGTTGTCGCCGTCGACCGTGACAGCTACGCAACTGCCCTGCAAAAGGGCGATTTCGACCTCTATTACGGCGAGGTGCGCCTGACGGCGAACTTCGATCTTTCCGAGTTCTTCAAGGAATACGGCAGCTTGCAATACGGCTCCATCAAGTCCTCCACGCTGGCAGCGCTTTGCATCAAGGCGCTGGAAAACTCCGGCAGCTATGTGGAGCTTTGCTCGCAGCTCATGCAGCTTGCGCCGATCTGCCCCGTCGTGTTCAAAAGCTACGCGCTCTATGTCTCGCGCGGCACGATCACGTCCATCACGCCCGCCGTCGACT
>CAMEMX010000043.1 GCA_945927915.1 uncultured Clostridia bacterium | reverse complement strand
ACATCGACGTCTGCCTGTACAAGATGCAGAAGAAGGTCGTCAAGAAGTGGCTGCTCGCCGGCAAACGCGTCGACGGTCGCCATATGGACGAGATCCGTCCGCTCGACGCCGAGGTCGGCGTCCTGCCGCGCGTCCACGGCTCCGGCCTGTTCGCCAGAGGCCAGACGCAGGTCCTGTCCATCTGCACGCTTAACACCCTCTCCGCCGCGCAGAAGCTCGACACCATCTATCAGGAGGACACCAAGCGCTATATCCACCACTACAACTTCCCGTCCTTCTCCACCGGCGAGGCCCGTGCCGCCCGCTCCACCTCCCGCCGCGAGATCGGCCACGGCTCTCTCGCCGAAAAGGCGCTGCTGCCCGTGATCCCCAGCGTCGAGGAGTTCCCGTACGCCATCCGCGTCGTGTCCGAAGTCCTGTCGTCCAACGGCTCGACCTCGCAGGGCTCCATCTGCGGCTCCACGCTCGCGCTGATGGACGCAGGCGTGCCCATCAAGCGTCCGGTCGCCGGCATCTCCTGCGGCCTGATCTCCGATCAGGAGACGGGCGAGTGGAGAACCTTCACCGACATCCAGGGCGTTGAGGACTTCCACGGCGAGATGGACTTCAAGGTCGCCGGCACCACCGAGGGCGTCACCGCCATCCAGATGGACCTGAAGAACAAGGGCCTGACGATGGAGATCATCGCCGACGCGCTGGAGCGCTGCCGCAAGGCCCGTCTGGAGATCCTCGAGCAGGTCATGCTGCCGTGCATCTCCGAGCCGCGTCCCGACGTGTCCGAGTTTGCCCCGAAGATGATCTCCATGCAGATCCCCGTCGACAAGATCCGCGAGGTCATCGGCTCCGGCGGCAAGACCATCCAGAAGATCTGCGCCGACACCGGCGCCAAGGTCGACATCGACGACGACGGCAACGTCTTCATCGCCGCGGTCGATTCCGCCGCAGGCTATGCCGCCAAGAAGATGATCGACGACATCTGCTTCGTGCCCGAGGTCGGCGCGCTGTACTATGGCAAGGTCGTGCGCATCCTGCCCATCGGCGCGTTCGTCGAGATCGCTCCGGGCCACGACGGCATGGTGCACATCTCCAAGCTCGAAAACCGCCGCGTCGAAAAGGTCGAGGACGTGCTGAACGTCGGCGACATGACGTGGGTCAAGTTCATGGGCTTCGACGAGAAGGGCAGAGCGAATTTCAGCCGCAAGGACGCGCTGAAGGAGCTTGCCGAATCCGAAAAGTAAGCATAAATGCAAATCGCCCCGGACGGGAAACCGTCCGGGGCTTTTTTATTGATGTTCCTGCAGGGACGCAAGCGCTTCGGGCGTGTCGACGTCGGCAAGCTCCGCCGCCGGGACCTCGACCGTGCGCAGGCGGTCGGGATGCCGCCTGATGACGGCGCTGCCGCCGGTGTCGCCGGTCAGGGCGAGCAGCTCCGGGAAAAATTCCCGGGGGAAAATGCAGGGGTTGCCGCGTTTTCCGCCGTGGGCGGCGGCGACGATACACGCCGGCGTCTCGCGCCACGCCGCGGCGACGCGGCTGACCGTCTCCGCCGCCAGAAGCGGCTGGTCTGCCACCATGTAAAGGATCGCGTCGCAGTCCGCAAGCGCCTGCGTACCGAGCGCGATCGTATGGCTGAGGCCGAGGTCGGGCCGCCTGTTTTTGATTGCGCCGAAGCCGAAGCACGCCGCCATATCCGCAACTTCCGCATACTGCGTCACGACTTCGACACGCGAAAACAGCCCCTCCGGCACAGCTTCCAGCGCGCGGAGGATCAGGGGCTTGCCCGCCAGCGCGGCAGCTAACTTGTTCGCGCCGAAGCGCCGGGCATTCCCCGCCGCCATCACCACACAGCCAATCTTCGCGTCGCCCATTCTTGTCCCCCGTTTCCTTTTTTGATGTTCCGACAACAGTATACGCTTTTTTTCTGCACACCGCAAGGAGCGGAAACGAAATTTTTTCCGTTATTTCATAAATAGGATAACGTTCCTACTTTTCATCCGGCGATTTTTATGATATACTCAAAATGTATAATCCAAGATAAGCACTTTTTGTTGATTTTGCAAAAAATATGGTCAGGAGGTTTACATAATATGAATGTCGGTAAGAGCGTAGCCCGCGTCGACGCGTTCGACAAGGCTACCGGCAGAGCCAAATACACGGACGACCTGTGCGACCGCCGCGCCCTCGTCACCCGCGTGGTCCGCTCGACCATCGCGCACGGCTATGTCAAATCCGTTGACGTTTCGGCAGCCGAGCAGGTTCCCGGCGTTGTAAAGATTTTCACCTGTTTTGATGTCCCCGACATCAAATTCCCCACGGCAGGCCATCCGTGGTCGGTCGAGGAGGCGCATCAGGACGTCGCCGACCGCCGTCTGCTTAACCGCCACGTCCGCTACTACGGCGACGATGTCGCAGCCGTTGTCGCGGAGGATGAGGTCGCCGCTGCGCAGGCCGCCGCGCTGGTCAAGGTCGAATACGAGACGCTCCCCTTCGTCCTCGACGTGCAGGAGGCCATGAAGGACGGTGCGCCGCAGCTCCACAAGGACTATCCCAACAACATTCTGAAGCATTCCTCCATCCGCATGGGCAATTACGCAGAGGCGATCAGGGAGGAAGGGCTGATCTGCGTCGACAAGTGGTACAACACCCCGATGGTGCAGCACTGCCACATCGAAAACCACGTCGCCTACGCCTACGAGGAGTCCGGCAAGATCGTCATCGTCTCCTCCACGCAGATCCCGCACATCGTCCGCCGCACAGTCGGTCAGGCGCTCGGCATCGACTGGGGCCGCGTCCGCGTCATCAAGCCCTACATCGGCGGCGGCTTCGGCAACAAGCAGGACACGTTGTATGAGCCGCTCGCCGCGTGGCTTTCCATGCAGCTCGGCGGCCGTCTCGTCAAGATCGACATCCCGCGCGAGGACACCTTCGTGTCCAACCGCGTGCGTCACGCCATCCGCTTCCACATGATCTCGTGGCTGCGGCCGGACGGCTCCTTCGTCGCGCGCAAGGTCGAGTGCTTCTCCAACCAGGGCGCTTACGCCTCGCACGGTCACTCCATCGTCGCCAAGGCAATGGGCTCGTTCCCGCAGCTCTATCCCTGCGACAACTTCGAGTGCGACGCCTACACCGTCTTCACCAACCGCTCCGTCGCCGGCGCGATGCGCGGCTACGGTATGCCGCAGGCGTCGTGGGCGCACGAGTGCCATATCGAGGACATCTGCAAGGTGCTCGGCGTCGATTCCCTGCAGTTCCGCCGCGAGCACATCATGCCCGTGGGCTATGTCGACGGCTTCTCCAAGAACGAAAACTACTACGACAGCTTCAACCAGTGCTTCGACAAGGCCGTGGCCTACATCGACTACGACCGCAAGCACGCCGAATACGCAAATCAGACCGGCGACATCCGCAAGGGCGTGGGCATCGCCCCGTTCTGGTACAACACCGCCGTCTGGCCCATTGCGCTGGAGCATTCCTCCTGCCGCATGGTGCTCAACCAGGACGGCTCCATCCAGGTGCAGGTCGGCGAGACGGAGATCGGTCAGGGCGCCGACACCGCCTATGCCCAGATGGCGGCGGACGTAGTCGGCCTCAAGGACTACACCGATGTCCATGTGATCTCCACGCAGGACACCGACGTGACGCCCTTCGGCCTCGGCGCTTATGCCTCGCGCCAGACCTACGTCGTCGGCTTCTCCATCACGCAGACCGGCAACATTCTGAAGGAAAAGATCCTGAAATACGCCAACGAGCTGACCCGCGTTGCCATCGCCAACCTCGACATCATCGACAGCAACATCGTCCGCACGACGGACGGCCGCGTCCTGATGAGCCTGAAGGAGCTGGCGACCACCGCGTTCTACAGCCTCGCCCACTCCGAGCACATCACGGCAGAGTCGACCTACCATATCAAGAACAACGCCTATTCCTTCGGCTGCTGCTGCGCCGAGGTCACGGTGGACATTCCGATGTGTCGCGTGACGATCGACAAGATCATCAACGTCCACGACTGCGGTAAGCTCATCAACCCGCAGCTTGCCGCCGCGCAGGTGCATGGCGGTATGTCGATGGGCATCGGCTACGCCCTGTCCGAGCAGCTCCTGTTCGACGAAAAGACCGGCAAGCCGCTCAACAACAACCTGCTCGACTACAAGCTCTCGTCCACGATGGATCACCCGCATCTGGAGGCGCAGTTCGTCGAAAATCCCGAACCGACCAGCCCGTTCGGCACGAAGGCCCTCGGTGAGCCGCCCGCCTGCCCGGTCGCGCCCGCCATCCGCAACGCCATTTTGAACGCGACCGGCGTAGCCATCGACGACGCGCCCATGACCCCGCACATCCTCTTCAAGCGCTTCTCCGAAGAGGGGCTCATCAATGACCCGTGGAGAAAGGAGAATTGAGCCATGTATGATATGAAAGCCTATTATGAATCCGCCAGCGTGGAAGACGCCATCCGCCTGCGCATTGAGCATCCCGAAGCGCACATCATCGCCGGCGGCTCGGACGTTCTGGTGCAGATGCGCGAGGGCAAGCGCGCCGGCGTGGAGCTGATCTCCATCTTCATGCTCGACGAGCTGCGCGGCGTGAAGCTCGATGAGGACGGCACCCTGCGCATCGGCAGCCTGACGAGCTTCTCCCACATCACCAAAGACCCGCTCATTCAGAAGTACATCAACGTCCTCGGTGAGGCGGTCGACCAGGTCGGCGGCCCGCAGATCCGCAACATCGGCACCATCGGCGGCAACACCTGCAACGGCGTGACCTCTGCCGACTCCGCCTCGACGCTGCACGCGTGGGAGGCCATTGTCGAGCTGACCGGTAAGGACGGCAAGCGCCTCGTGCCCATCAAGGATTTCTACCTGAAGGCGAAGGTCGTCGACATCCACCCGGACGAGATCCAGACCGCCATCCTCATCCCGAAGGAGAGCTACGAAAATACCTACGGCGCTTACATCAAGTACGCCATGCGCAACGCGCTCGACATTGCGACGAACGGCTGCTCGGTCAATGTCCGCCTGTCCGCGGACAAAAAGACCTTTGAGCGCGTCCGCGTCGCCTACGGCGTCGCGGGCCCCATCCCCATGCGCGCGCCGAACGCCGAGGCGTTCATTAACGGCAAGGAAGTCACCATGGAAAACATCGAGGCGTTCTCGCAGAAGGTGCTCGAGGACATCAACCCGCGCGACTCGTGGCGTGCGTCGAAGGCGCTGCGCCAGCACGTCGCCGTGGAATCCGCGAAACGCTGCATCATTGAATCCGTCAAGCGGGCAGGAGGTGCGCTGTAATGGCAAAGCAATATATGCTGGTCAAGTATAATCTCAACGGCAAGGACGTCGAGCAGATGGTAGACGTCCGCGCCAGTCTGACCGATATGCTCCGCAACGATTTCCGCATGACCTCCGTCAAGAAGGGCTGCGAGGTCGGCGAATGCGGCGCGTGCACGGTGCTCATCGACGGCGAGGCGTACAATTCCTGCATCTACCTCGCGGTCTGGGCCAACGGCAAGAAGATCCGCACGCTGGAGAGCCTCATCGGCCCCGGCGGCGAGCTTTCGGACATCCAGCAGGCGTTCATCGACGAGGCGGCCATCCAGTGCGGCTTCTGCACGCCGGGCTTCATCCTGAGCGCGGTCGAGATCCTGGAAAGCGGCAAGGAATACACCGACGCCGAGCTGCGCAAGCTCCTGTCCGGTCACCTGTGCCGCTGCACGGGCTATGAGAACATCATCCGCGCCGTCAAAAAGACCATGTACCGCCGTCTCGGCAAGCCGATGCCGCAGTAAGGTGCGGCACACACGCCGAACAGCGCCGCTTGCCAGCACTGGCAAGCGGCGCTTCACTTGATGCGGCAGCGAAAACTTCACGGCGGCTGCAAGCCGCCGCTTGTTATTGCTTGAAAGAGGGTGCGATTGACGGTTGTAGGGTGGACACATGTGTCCACCGACCGCGAAGCGGCAGACAATGCAGATGAACGAATCCGTACAGCTTTGGCAGTTCCTGCACCGGCGCGCCCAGTGGTCGCGCCCTACGGAGCAACCACGATAGACGGATCGCTGGGCACGGCCACCGGGCGTGCCGCCCGCACAGCAGCAGACCGTGAAAACGGACAAATTTGTACGGCGTTGGTCGTTCCCCGGCGGGGACATGTCCCCGCCCTACAAAAGAATAATGTGCGCATCAGCGCACACCTCAGCCATTCACTCTTAGTCCTTAGCCCTTAGCCCAAACAGAGATTGCCACGGGCGCGTTGCGGGATCGCAATGACAATACTATCGTTTTCTGACCATATGAAAACCCGGGAGACTGGCGTCTCCCGGGTCAGCGTGTCGAAAAAGCCTCCGACGTGTCATTGCGAGGAGCGCAGCGACGTGGCAATCTAATTAGAAAAGTTCCGTATTCGCCGAAAAAATGTTAATATGGGAAACAATCCTGCAAGATTGCCACGACCCCTTCGGGGTCTCGCAATGACAAACTGTAGTTTTTTGACAGTCCGACCCGGGAGACTGGCGTCTCCCGGGTTTGGCTTTATTCGGTTCCTGCGGAGGAAACGTAGGCGGCAAAGGTCGAAAGGTCGGTATAGCGCGAGATATAATACCGGCTGACCAGGAAGGGGTCGTCCGAGGTATTATACAGGCCGCCGACCATCTTGATGCCAAACAGGTAGTGGCGTGCGCCGACCTCCAGCGTCAGGTCGCTGTACTTTCCCGTCGGGTAGCACAGGACATAGGGGATGCGGCCCGTCAGCCGCGTGATGACGCGCTTGGATTCGCCCAGCTCAAATTCCAGCGTGTCCTCGCCCATCACGTCCATGTCGTCGTGGGTGTAGCCGTGGCTCTGGATGGACACGAGGCCGGAATCCGCCATCTCGCGGATCTGCTCAGCGGTCATTTTATGCGTCATTCCGGCGGCGTTGCCGATGACGAACACCGTCGCCTTGACGTTGTGCTTTTGCAGCAGCGGCAGAAGCTCCGTATAGTTGTCGTCGTAGCCGTCGTCGAAGGTCAGGATCACGGGCTTGTCATAGTCCTCGATGTGCGCCAGATCCTCGAACCAGATCGCATCATAGCCGTTTTCGACGAGGTAGGCAAGCTGCTCGTCCAGGCTCGACGGGCTGACGAACAGCTCGTTGATGCCCCACATATTGTCGCTGACGGCGTGGTACATCAGCACGGGCACGTTGACGTTCTCCGGCAGCTCAAAGGCACGGGCGGCAGGCGTGATGTAGGTCACGCCGCTCTCGTCGTCCGTCCACATCGGGTAGCCCAGCGCCTCGGCGGTCTCCAGAAGCGGCAGGAGTCCGCCCTCCTCCGGCGAATAGAGGTACGTCGCGCCCTGCCCGAAGGGACGGCCGTTGGCAAGGATGCCGTCGTCGGTGCTCTCGACGGTATCCGGACCCGTCAGGAGCAGCGGCTGCTCACTTTCGAGCGTCAGGCCGGTCGCCGCGGCGAAATCCGCCGCACGGATATAGAGCGTGTCGCCGCAGCCGTCGACGGTGAAGCACTCGACCGCGCTGCCGCTCAGGACGATGCCGCTGTCGGCGGGCGTTGCGGCGATGGGCGGCTCGGTGGTCGTGGGCGGTTCCGTCGTGGTCGGTACGGTCGTCGGTTCGGCGGTGGACACCGGCTGCGTCGTTGCCGGCGGCTCTTGCGGTGCGGCCTGCCGGTCGCTGAAGAACAATATGCCCGCAATGACCAGTAAAATTGCCAGCACGACGGACAGAATTACGATGGCAGTTTTCATATTATTTCTCTTCCAGGATCTTGTTCAGCTCATGCATGAAGCTGTTGATGTCCTTAAACTGGCGGTAGACCGAGGCAAAGCGCACGTAGGCGACCTCGTCGAGCGGCTTGAGGCGCTCCATGACCAGCTCACCGATGCGCTGGGTGGGGATTTCGCGCTCGAGCGAATTCTGGACGATCTGCTCGATCTCGGCGGCAGCGGCCTCGAGATCGGCCATGCTGACCGGGCGCTTTTCGCACGCACGCACCATGCCGCGCAGGATCTTGTTGCGGTCGAAGGGCTCGCGGCTGTTGTCCTTCTTGACAACAGCGATCGGCAGGCTCTCCACCGTCTCATAGGTTGTAAAGCGTTTCTGGCAGGAAAGGCATTCTCTGCGGCGGCGGATGCTGGTATCGTCGTCAGAGTGGCGGGAATCCACGACCTTGCTCTCCTGATAGCCACAATACGGACATTTCATCGCTTGGTCTCCTTTTCAGCTAATATTTATACTATTTTACCAAATTCCGCGGCGGTTGTCTACCCTTTTTTTAACTCATCCTCCAGAACGTCCCGTAACGTGCAGGGTGTGACGCCGTTTTCGCACAGCAGGCGTAAAAGCGCGTCCATCCGCGCCCGCGAGGTGGTGATGCGGCGCATCGCTGCGCTCTCCCGGTCGCGCGGGCGCTGCATGACGATCTCCGCGCCGTAGCCCGTATATGCGCCGAGCGGCTCGCGCAGTATGTAGTATTCCAGCTCCGCCGTCTCGCCGTTTTCGCACAGCAGGCGCTGCGCTCCGTAATAGCTTTTTTCCATTGTTGTCGCCTCCCAAGTTCCATTGTAGCCTCTGTGGGCGACGCGCGCCATTGTTTTCGTTCGTCCTTTTTCGACCCGGTCGCACTTTTACTGCGTAAAAACTCCGGGATTCTCCCTGAAATTCAGAAACAGTGCTGGTTTTCGGCTGAAAATTCTCCGACACGCTGTCAGCTTTTGTCGACCGTTTCCATTGCGCAAAAACGTCCTGCCGCGGCGTGCGGCAGGACGTTTGTTCAATCCGGGTAGCTGGAGATGTAGAGATCCTCGTAGATCGTGCGGTAGAGCCAGTCGCTCGCGCGGTTGATGTCGTAAACGCAGTAGAAATACTGCGCGTCACCGAAAATACCGCCCCAATAGCCGACCGATTCGAGTAGCGAATAGGATTCGATGGTGTAGTTCCCCTGCGCGACCTCCAGCGCGATGTCCAGCAGCTCCGGCGCGTCGAGCGAGGTCGTGCACATTCCGAGGCAGCTTCGGATCAGCCGCGGGAAATCGCCGATGCGCGTCTGCCTGGCCGATTGGAGCAGCGAGGTTAGCACCTCACGCTGGCGGCCGGTGCGGTTGATCTCGTTGTCCGTGGCGCTGCTTTCGCGCAGGCGCGCATAATACACCGCAGCCTCACCGCACAGACGGTTCGTGCCGTAGGTCAGGCCCGATTGCAGCCTTTGCAGGCAGCGGATCTCGTCCCAGTCCAGCTCGACCTCCACGCCGCCGATCATGTCGATAAGCTCGGCAAGCTGGTCAAAATCAACCGCAATGTAATCCGTCACATCGAGCAGGAAATTGTAATTCACCGTGCCGACCGCCATCTGCGCACCGCCCCAGTGGTAGGGATAGGCGAGCTTCGCGTAGGTGCCGAACTCCGGTATCCACAGATAGGAGTCGCGCGCGAGGGAGATCATCTTGATCTTCTGGTGTGCGCGGTCAACAGACAGCAGGATGATGCTATCCGAGGCGTCGCTCACATCCAGACCGAACAGCAGGATGTTGGTCACCTGCTCCGCGCCCTTGCGCAGATAGCTCGGCTCCTTGGGCGGCTCGGCATCCAGCAGCGCCTGCGCCTCCTCCGGCAACGCCTGATAGTCGATCGGCTCCCATTCGATCTCCTTGTAATAGGGACTTTCCTCGATCTGCTCGATGGGCAGCGTCGTAGCCAGCGGCTCCGTCTCGCGCACGATCTCGCCGTCCGGCTTGATCTGCACGACCTTCAGCGCCTCATCGGGCAGCGCGGCAAACTGCTCGTCCTTCTTCATTTTGTCAAAAACATACTGATAGGCATACAGCCCAACGCAACACAGCGCAAGCACGACAAGGCCGGTCACCAGTCCGGTGATAGCCATGCCCTTTTTCTGCCGCTTCAGGAAGAGCGCGGCAATGCCCATGCCCGCGCCGGCCAGCGCCAGCGCCGCAACAGCCCATACGCCGGTCAGTCCGAGGCGTACATCCCCGCCGCCGAGCGTTCCGCCGCGATAGGCAAGGTAGGCATAAACGCAGAAAGCAAGCACCAACGCCAGCGCCAGCAGCGCGCACGTCAGCGCGGCGGCGCCGAGCGCCTTTTTCCGCCTGCGGTTGCGTTCCGGGCGGCGGTAGCCTGCGGGCCTGCCGTTTTCTTCGTGTTGTGTCGGTTCCATAGCGCGTCCCCCTCCGGGATGATGTTGGTCTATTTTATCACATCCGTGCAAAAAAAGCTACCCTGAGCTCCCCTTTTCACGCAAAAAGCGGAGGGGCTTTACCCCCTCCGCCCAGCGTGTCGAAAAGGTTTTTCAACACGCTGGGAGACTGCCCTGAAAACAATTAATGAAGCAGCCCCATAACAAGCAT
>CAMEMX010000042.1 GCA_945927915.1 uncultured Clostridia bacterium | reverse complement strand
CCTTGACGGCGACGGCCTCGCCGCCGGCGGCGTTGATCTCGTCGGCGATTTTCTGTGCGTTCTCCACGAACAGATCCAGAAGCGCCACCTTGACGCCCTTCTTCGCCATCTCCCTCGCCATCACGCCGCAGATGATCCCACCCGCGCCCGTGATGACCGCCACCTGACCGGAAATATCAAAGTTTACTTCATACATGGTTTTTGTGCCTCCAAAAGCGCTAAACTTTCTGTCCAAGATTTACCATTTCAATGTTGCCGTTGGGGCAGCGGTTATAACACATACCGCAGGCAACGCAGTCGTCCCTGCAGATCTGCATGGTGTCCGCGTCCGCAATACGGGGCGCAAAGTCGGTGCAGATGGTCTTGCAGAGCTGGCAGCCCTCGCCGCAGCCGCAATTCAGGCAGCGCGAGGCCTCCTTCTGCGCCTCGTCCTCGCGCATGACGCGGGTGTAGGGCGCAAAGCCGGCCGTTCTCTCCTGCGCCGGTGCAGTCAGTCTGACCGGGTTGGGGTCTTTCTTCAGATAACCGCAGCGGCTGCGCACCGCCTCCGGGTTCACCGTCCGCAGGGCTTCGACCGGCGTGAGGGTCGCGTCTCCGCCGCGCAGCAGGCGGTCAAGCTCTGCCGCGCCGTTTCTGCCGGCGCAGATCGCCGAGGCGATGTTGGTGATGCGTCCCGGACGGACGACCTTCGTGCCGCCGAAGTCCTGCGCGCCGTAGGTATGCTCCAAAATCACGCTGTCGCAGGACAGGCGCAGCTTCGCGCCGTTGACGGAAAGCTCGACGGCGTCCGGGCAGATGCGCTCGGCGCGCACGTTTTCCAGCACCGTGACGCCCTCCTCGCGGGCAAGCGCCAGCGCCTGCCGGAACGCGGAGCGCGCAGGTAGCGCGCCGGGCGCAAGGAGCGTGACCTCCCGCGCGCCCAGCCGGACGGCGCAGCGCGCCGCGTCGATGGCGCTCCAGCCGCTGCCGAGCACGGCGACGCCGCCGGAAAGCACCTGCTCCTGACCAAGGTTCAGCCGCAGCAGCAGCTCGCGCGCGTCGACGGCATTTTCCGCGCCGGGGATGGATGACGCCTGACGCTGCCATTCGCCCGCTGCGGCAAAGACGGCGTCATAGCCCTCGTCCTCCAGCGCCTGCGCCGAATGCACCGCCTGCCCGAAGCGGAATTCCACGCCGGCCTCAGCAAGGGAGCGCACCGTCTGCGCAAGCTGCGCGCGATGACCGATATAGTCGGGCACGGCATAGCGCAGCAGGCCGCCGGCCTCCTCTTCCTTTTCAAACACCGTGACGGCGTAGCCCGCCTTTTTCAGCCAAGCGGCGCAGCTCAGCCCCGTGGGGCCGGCGCCGATGACGGCGACCCGGTGTCCGTTGTCCGCCGCCTGCGCCCAGACGGGCTTCCAGCCCTGCTTTTCGCCGTAGTCCAGCACAAAACGCTTCAGCTCCCGGATCCTGACGGGCGCATCCACGCTGCCGCGGACGCACGCGTCCTCGCAGGGGTGCTCGCACACGAGGGCGCAAAGCTCCTGCAGGGGCGCCTCGCCCGTGACAAGCTCATAGGCGCGGCGGTAGTCGCCCTCGGCGATCTTGCGGACAAAGCCCTGCGTCGGCACATGGACGGGGCAGGCGCTCTTGCAGGGTGCGGAGAGCTTCGGGTCTTTGATCCTCGCGTAGCCCGCGTAAAGCGTCACGTCCGTCGCGGTCTTGACCTGCGGGACGGCCAGGCCGCGCATCTGCGCAAGATCGGTGTAGCCCTTTTTCTGCATATATTCGTGCAGACCCGCGATCATCGGGCGCACGATGTCGTAGCCGGAGATCAGCGTCTCGGAGCAGACGCCCAGCAGCGTGCCGCCGCAGAGCACCATCTCCACCGCGTCGCGCCAGTTGGTGATGCCGCCGGCTGCCATGATGGGAGGCTCCATGCCGCAGACCTTGCGGATCTCATAGGTGTCGCGCTGCGCCAGCGGCTTGAGCCAACTGCTGCAATAGCAGCCCATGGACAGCTCGTCCTGCAAATGGAAGGCGGCCTTGCCCGGGTCGTCGAGGTCGATCGGCGGCATACCGAGGCGGTTGCCCGTCCCGCCGACCGCGTCCGCCCCGGCCTCGAAGAGCGCCTTGGCGATGTGGGCGATCTGCCCGCCCTCGGGCGTCAGCTTGACGAAGAGCGGAATATGGATCTCCTTTTTGATCGCGCGGACGATCTCCGCGGCGACGGCGGCATTTTGCCCCATGCTCGCGCCGGTCTGCTTGGCGGCGTGGCAGCTTCCGCCGGAGGTCATCTCCAGATTGTAGCTCATGTTGGGGCAGCACATATTCAATTCGATGATGTCCGCGCCGACCTCTTCAAAGCGCTTTGCCATGTTGACCCAGCCCGCCGTGCCCTCGTCCCCGGCGTAGGTGATGTTCGCCATGAGCTTCAGGTCGTGCAGCAGCGGCTTTGCCTCGCGGATGAGCTGCAGGCCCTCGGCAAAGGTCAGGCGCTTTTCGGCGGTGAAGGCCAGCGCCTTTCTGTCCTTGAACAGGGCATAGCGCGGCTTGCGGTTGATGTAGGGTGCGGGGTCGATGCTCAGCTTGATGCTGGCGGCGGCCCAGCCGGTGCGCTCGATCTCGACGAGCTGGCGCACGGACTTGGTCGTCGGACCGGAGGCGACGTAGAACGGGTTCTTGAACTCCACCCCGGCCACGCGCACCGGTATCCGGATGTCCCGGAGTTTTTCTTCCATGCTCATCCCTCCTTCCGAGGATTGCGGATCTGAATGCCCTCCTTCGCGGAGCGGTAGATCAGGTTGATGACCTTCAGCGTCTCCAGCCCGTCGATGCCGCGCAGACCCACCTGCGCGTCGCACCCGGCGAGTGCGCAGTCGACGAAGTGGTTGATCTCGCCGCAGTAGCCGAGGGAGTATTTTTCGTCGACCGCGGGCGTCGACCAGCCGGTGGTGATCTCCGCCTTTTCCACGGTGTAGTCCAGGCCGGGGATGGAGAAGACCTTCACGGGCCCGGAGAAGGACAGGTCAACGTGGATGCAGCCCTGCTCGCAGTAGATGTCCAGCACGTCCTCCATGCCGCCGACGGTGACATAGTTCGCCTCCAGCGTGGCGTAGGTGCCGTCGTCAAAACGCATGAACGCGCCGGCCCAGTCCTCGCCCTCCATCCGGCGGTGCACCAGATTGGTCTCCCCGCCGCCGGAGGTCATGGCGGTCAGGCTGTCCCATTTATTGTCCTTGAGCGCCAGCATGAAGCTGACCGGATGGACGCCCAGATGCACCATGCAGCCGCCGCCGCAGTATTTGATGAGCTGGGCAAAGGGGCTGTGCGAGCCGCTGTGGCACTCGCGGGCGCGGATATACAGGGGCTTGCCGAGCTGACCGCTCTCCAAAATGCTCTTTGCCTTGCGGAAGGCGGGCGCGAAGAGCCAGTCCTCGGCGTAGTAGATGTGCCTGCCGAGACGGGCGGCGGTGTCGACCATGTCCTGCGCGTCCTCGACCGTGGTGGCAAGGGGCTTTTCGCAGATGATGCTGCGCCCGGCGTTGAGCGCCTTGATCGCAACGTCATGGTGCAGGAAGTTGGGCATACAGATGTCGACCAGGTCGCAGTCACATTCGGCGATGGCGGTGTTGTAATCGTCATAGGGCGTGTAGCCCGTGAAGCCGTAGCGCGCCGCCAGCGCCTCGATGCGCGAGGCGTCCTTGTCGCAGATGCCGACGATCTGCACCTTGTCCGGAATGCGGCTGTAGCCGTCGCTGTGCAGGTCGGCGGAGAAAGCTGCGCCGACGAGCAGGACCCGAAGTTTGTTCATGTTTCTTTGCTCCTTATCAGAAATTGCTGTAGTTGAAGGGCTTTTTCGCGGACATATAGGCAAACGCATCGTTGAGCGCGTCGACAGCCAGCTCCGCGCTGCGGGCAAAGACCCGCCTGCCCTTTTCCGCGCTCGCCTTGGACGGCTCGCCCCACACGCCGGTGGGAGAGGCGCGGAAAATGCTGCCGTAGCTCAGGTAAGGCCGCGAGATCGTCGGAACGAAGTCCACGGCGCGGTCCATGTGCACCGTCTCCGGCGCGATGGCGAGGATCTGCGACGTCTCGACCTCACCGGCGTGCAGCTCGGTATCGGTCTCGATGATGCCCTCGCGGTAGAGCACCGGCCAGAACGTGCACGGGTCGACATTGGCGACCATCAGCTCGGGGTTGTACTTCGCGTTCAGGTCGCGCACCAGCGGCGTCATGATGAAAATGCCGCCGTGGCACTGCAAAATGCCGACTTTTTTGAAGCCCTGCGTTTTCAGGCTCAGGATGATGTCCGTCATCATCCGGTAGAACGTGACCGGCTCCATCCAGACGCTGCCCTTCTTGCCCATCTGCTCGCGGCAGGTGGAGATCGGCAGAGCAGGCAGGAGAAAGGCGTTCATTTTCTCGGCGACTGCCCTGCCAAGCTCCGCGGCGATGGCCCAGTCGGTCATGACCGGCAGATGCGGGCCGTGCTGCTCGACGGAGCCGACCGGCAAGATGGCAAGCTCGGGATCGGCAGCCATGATCTCGTCAGCGGTTCTTTGATACATCGTTTCTCCCCCTTTTTTGTTTTTACAGGATGCCGGAGGCGCTGTCGGTGTCCAGATAGAGCGCGGCATTGGGATGGCGGCGCAGGATGCTGGCGGGGCAGGTCGTGGTGACGGGGCCGTAGAGGGCGTTCTTCACCGCGTTGGCCTTGCGCTGCGTGGGAACGACGCAGATGGCCTCCGGGACGGACATGATATAGGACATGGACAGGCTCATGGCGCGCTTCGGCACGTCGGCAAACGTGGCAAAGCAGCCGTCGTTGACCTGCTGCTGGCGGCAGACGTCGTCCAGCTCCACGATCTTGATGTACTTGGGGTCGTTGAAGTCGGCCGAGGAGGGGTCGTTGAAGGCGAGGTGGCCGTTTTCGCCGATGCCGAGGAAGATGAGGTCGGCGGGGTATTTCTTCAGAAGCGCGGTGTATTCCTCACACTTCGCCTCGGCCTGCTCCGCGCCGCAGAGCAGGAAGTGCAGCTCCTTGAACGGCACGCGGTCGAAGATCGCACGGCGCAGGAAGCAACCGAAGCCCGCGGGCTCGTCGGCGCTGATGCCGATGTACTCGTCCTGATGGAAGCCGCGCACCTTGCTCCAGTCGACGTCGCATTGCAGGAGGTTTTCCAGAAGCTCGTTCTGGGAGGGGGCGGCGGCGAAGATCACGTTGGCCTCTCCCCTGCGGGCGATGACGTCGTTGATGCGCCGGGCGGCGTCCTGCGCCGCGGCTGCGCCCATGCCGGCGCGGGTCTCAAAGATATAGACCGGAAGGTTCTCCACTTTTTTGGTAACCATGTTCATTCTTCTCTCCTTCTTACTTTCTGGACGAGCCGAGATAAGCGGCCGCCACCTCGGGGTTTTGCAGCATTTCCTCGCCCGTGCCGGACATGACCACGCGGCCCGTCTCGATGACATAGGCATAGTCGCAGATGCCGAGGGATTTTTTCGCGTTCTGCTCGACGAGGATGACCGTGATCCCCTCGTCGCGGATGCGCCGGATGTTGCGGAATACGTCGTTGACGACGACGGGCGCAAGACCCAGGGACGGCTCGTCGAGCATGAGGATCTTCGGCTTTGCCATCAGGCCGCGGCAGATGGCGAGCATCTGCTGCTCGCCGCCGGACAGGGTGCCGGCGTCCTGCTGGCGCCGTTCGCGCAGGCGCGGGAACATCTCATACTGCTCTTGCAGCAGGCGGTCGATCTCGCGGCGTCCGCGCACCGTATAGGCGCCGGTGCGCAGATTCTCCTCCACGGTCAGGCCGGCGAAGATCTTGCGTCCCTCGGGCACCTGCACGATGCCCTGCCGGACGACGCGGTTTTCGCGCGGGGGCAGCGGCACGCCGCGGCAGAGGATCGTGCCCTCGTGCTTCACCGCGCCGGAGATGGCCTTGATGATGGTGGTCTTACCCGCGCCGTTGGAGCCGATGATGGCGGTGATGGAGCCCTCCTGAATGTCCATATCCACGCCGCAGACGGCCTCATGCACGCCGTAAAAGACCTTTAAGCCTTGAATTTGCAGAATGCTTCCCATACTCACTCCTCCTCTCCGAGATATGCCTTGAGAACGAGCGGGTCGTTCTGAATATCCGCAGGCAGGCCGCGGGCGATCGTCTCGCCGAAGTCCTGCACATAGATATAGTCGCTGAGGTTCATAACAAGATCCATGCGGTGCTCGATGACCAGAATGGCAAGCTGCGGATACTTGCCGTGGATCTCGCGGATGAAGTCGACGAGCTGGAATACCTCCTCCGGGTTCAGGCCGGCGGCAGGCTCGTCGAGCATCAGCACCTTGGGGTTGGACACGAGGGCGCGGGCGATCTCCACGCGGCGCTGGATGCCGTAGGGCAGGTTGGACGGGCGGGTCTGCGCATACTGCGCGAGATTCAGAAGCTCCAGGCACTCCATGGCACGGCGGGTCGTCTCCTTTTCGCGCTTCCAGCGGCGCGGCAGGAGGAACATTGCCTCCAGAAGGCTGTACTTGCCGTCAAAGTCCAGCGCGACCTTGACGTTGTCCAGCACGTTCAGGCCGGCGAACAGACGCGTATTCTGGAACGTGCGGGACACGCCCATGCGTGCCGTCTCGATCTGCGATTTTCTGGTGATGTCCACGCCGCCGAGCGCCAGCGTGCCCCGATCCGGCTGGTAAATTTTGGAAATCAGGTTGAAGATCGTGGTCTTGCCCGCGCCGTTCGGCCCGATGATAGCGACGATCTGTCCCTCATCGACGGTGCAGGAGAAGTCCTTGACCGCCTCGACGCCGCCGAAGCTCTTGTGCAGATGCTCCAGCTTCAGAACGCAGTTGCTCATTTCTTTTTTCCTCCCTTGCTGCAGGCGCTGCTGCGGCGCTTGGCGATGCGCTTGAGGGCGGCGAAGTTCAGCTCACTTTCGCCCATGATGCCCTTGGTGCGGAAGTTGATGACCACGATGATCAGCAGGCAGTAGATGACCGTGCGGAAGCTCTGCAGGTCGAAGCCGAAGAGCTTGACGCCCTTGAGAAATTCGGGCAGCACCTTCAGACCCGCCGCCGAGATGACGGAGCCGGTCAGGGAATTCGTGCCGCCGAAGAAGAGCAGGATCTGCATCTCCGCCGACAGCGACCAGTCGAACGCGTCCGGCGAGATCACGCGGTTGCGCAGGCCGTAGCAGATGCCGCCGACGGCGGCGATCATGGACGCGATCACATAGATCTTGACCTTGAGGCGGTAGACGTCGATGCCGAAGCTGCGGGCGGCGATCTCGTCGGTCTTGAGGGCGATGCACATCCGCCCGAAGCGGGAGTATTTCAGGTTGCGCACCATGAAGACGATGAGCACGGTGATGCCAAGGATGATGTAGACCAGACCCTCGACCTTCGGGATCTTGGAAAAGCCGATGGAGGCGTTGGTGTAATCGCCCAGCAGGATGACGATGGACGAGACCATCTGCCCGAAGGCGACGGAGAGCAGGGCGAAGTAGTCCCGGCGCAGCTTCAATGTAGGCAGGCTGATGATGAGCGCGACGAAGCCGCTGGCGAAAATGCCGATCACGGACGTCAGCCAGATGGGCAGCGCCAGATACTTGGCAAGGCAGAACGTCAGGTAGGCGCTGATGGACATATAGGCCGCCTGACCGAGGGAGAACATCCCCGCAAGGCTGGTCATGGAGAACACGCCGCAGACCGTGATGACGGAAATGCAGGCGAGCATGATGAGAGAAAGCTGATAGTTGCTCACGAGCGCACCTCCTTAAACCTTGTCCTTGGCGAACTTGCCGGAGATGCCCTCGGGACGGATGGCGAGGAAGACCAGCATGATGCCGAACAGGACGATGGGCGTGGCGAGGGAGCCGAGCCAGTAGGTAAGGAAGATCTCCACGACGCCAAGCAGGATCGCGGCGGGGATCGCGCCGCTGAGACTGCCGAGGCCGCCGATGACCGAGGCGATGAAGCCCTTGATCATCATGGACGCACCCAGCGAGGGATAGACGGAGTATTTCGTGCCGAGCAGGACGCCGGAGATGCCCGCCAGCGCACCGGCGATGGCAAAGACCGTGATGATGACCACGTCGGAGTTGATGCCCATCAGGCGGCTGGTGGCCGGGTCGATGGCGACGGCGCGGATGGCAAGGCCGATGCGCGTCTTATTGATGACGAACAGCAGGACGGTCAGGATGACGAGGGACACCACGAGGATGAGGGTGTCGATGCTGGAGAAGCGGATGCTTCCGATATAAAAAGTCGTGCTTTCAAAGATCTGGGGATAGCCATAGAGATTCTTGCCGAAAAACACGCTCAGGATCTGCTCGATCAGGATCGCGATGGTGATGGACGCAAGGAAGTAGTAAAGCGTCGGCGCCTGCTTTTTGCGGATGCGGCGGTAGGCGATGGTGTCGATAAACAGCGCCATGACCACGCCGCACACGGCGGTAAACAGGACGGTCACATAGAAAGGAGGCGGCGTCTCGAACGACGCCTGGAAGAAATAGCCGATGAAGGCACAGGCGCTGATCATGCCGCCGTGGGCGAAGTTGCTGAACCGCAGGATGCTGAACACGATGGCAAAGCCGACTGCGATCAGCGCATAAACGGAACCGAGTGAAATGCCGCTGATGAGTAATTGAAGTGTCATAATTCTGCTCCTTATTAAAGAGGGACTGCGGCAAACAACCTGTGGATCTGCCGCAGTCCCGTGCCGGAATGGGATATAAACGCGAAAGGGGGTTGGAGAAGCCCCTAAGGGGGGTGGGGTTAACTCAGTTTGCCTTGTAGTCGGACGTCATTCTGACGATGCAGTCGACCGCGTCGTTGTCGTCATAGGTGGCGATGTACATACCCATCGAGCGGGTCGGTCTGTGGGTCGCGGGGTCGATGGTGATGAGCTCACCGCCGATGGACTGGATGTCCGTGGTCTGGTTTTCCAGAATGTCGCGCACTTCCTCGCCGTTGGTCGGGTCGGTCGCCTTGAGCATGGCGTTGTAGAGCACCATCGTGGCGTCCCAGCCGAAGCCGACGTTGGAGGTCGGGTAATCGGTGCCGGTGTCCTTCATCTGGATGTCCAGCAGGTTGGCGATGTCGCCGCTGGTGAGGTCATAGTTCTGGACGAAGTAGCAGTTGTAGATGTCGTTCTTGACGAGGGTGTTGAAGGGGGGATACATGGTGTTCGCGCCGAGGATGATGCCGGTGTAGCCCGCGTCGCGCAGGTTGTCATAGGCGGTGACCATCTGGTTGCAGTAGTCGCACAGCAGGACGGCGTCCGGGTTCAGCGCGGCGATCTTCTGGGCCTGCGCGGTGTAGTCGGTGTCGCTCCAGCCGAAGGTCTCCTCCGCGAGGACCTCGCCGCCGTTGGAGGTGATGTAGTCGACGAACGGGATCTCATGCGCGACGGCATAGGCGTTGGAGGTGTTGTAGAGGGTGGCGACGCTCGTGACGCCCAGCTCATTCATGGCGTACTCGGCGAGAATGTAGCTCTGCACGGAGCAGGACGGCTCGGCGAGGAACATATACGGATACGGATCGCCGGTCTCGGGGTCAGTGGTGCAAAGCTCGTCCATGAAGTGACCGACGATGGGGATCTTGTCCTCGGTAGCCAGCTCGACCCATGCCGAAGCGGGGTTGGACAGGGGAGGTCCGATGATGGCGGAGACGCCGATCTCGTCGACCAGCTCGCGGTAGCAGGTCACGCCGACCTCGGCGTCGTTCTGGCAGTCGCGGGTGTACAGCTCGATGGGACGACCGTTGATGCCGCCGTTATCGTTGATCCACTGCACGGCGTACTTGACGCCCCATTCGTTGGGCTGGCCGGCCAGCGAAGCGCCGCCGGAGGTATCCTGGATGCAGCCGATCTTGATGGGCTCCTTGTTTTCCGGCTCGCCGGTCGGATCGTTGTTGCCGGAGTTGCTCGATGAGGTGGGGGTCGAGGGGTCGGTCGGCTTTTCCTCGTCCTTCGCGCAGCCGGCAAACAGGGCAGCCAGCATCACAAGGGCGAGCAGCAATGCGATCATTTTCTTCATCATAATTTCCTCCATATTATATTTTATCACACTGCGCGGGGCGCAGAAGCGATACCACGGTGCGGCAGATTTTCTGCCAAATTTTAGAAAACGTTTTCTCGTAACAACTGCACAAGAACAACCGCTTGGTTTTGTGCGCTTTGACGAAAAACTGCATTTTCGTAGAAAAAATAGCGTTTTTGTGTGTTTCCCTGTCTTGAGAATAGCACAAGAATTTCTATTTTGCAATACCAATTTCTACTTTTTTCTGAAAATTTTACAGTAAACGTTTTCTAATATATTGACTATTCCGACGTTGTTCTATATAATATACAATACGCAGGAATGCGGCAGGCGGCGGCTTTCCGCATCCGGGCGCCATCGGCGTGCGCAGCAGACGGCTGCGTTTTTTCTCCTTAAGGGCAAAAAAGACGCCCGGCTGCGCCGGACGTCTCAGCAGGTCGAAAAACTATAGTTTTGTCATTGCAAGACCCCGCAGGGGTCGTGGCAATCTCTGTTTTGACTAAGGGCTAAGGGCTAAGAGTGAAGGACTG